>CAMWMT010000007.1 GCA_947175375.1 uncultured Clostridiaceae bacterium
GTGAATAACCGGCTGGGTGGTTTTCTGCATGAATCAGTGACCGAAAAACCGAACTGCGCATTGATCGGTGAGGACGGAAACATCTTCAACCTGATGGGGATCGCTGCCCGAACACTGCGGGAAAATGGACTGGATGATCAGGCTGAGGAAATGGAAAAACGGATCACAGGAGGAGAATGCCGCAGTTATTATGAAGCATTGAATGTGATCGACCAGTATGTCACCATCACAGGAAAAGAAGAAGAACCAGAGTTTAGCGGGATGAAGATGGAATGACCATCTGATGAAAAACAGTTGGAGAGGAGACAGCCGTGCAAGAGAGAGAACCGATCATAAAGATTCTGTACGAAAATATAGAAAAGCCCATCAATCAGGTCTGGCTCACATTTCCGCTTTCCGGTAAGGAGAAGGCTGAGCAGAAGATGCTGGGGCTGACAAAAGGACATGAGAAGGAAGACAGCATTTCCTTTCGGATCGTCAAAGTAGAATCTCCTGTTCCTAACCTGGGCCAATATCTGCCTGCAGATGGCCGGTTTCAGGAGATCAATCAGTTGGCAGGAAAAATAGAAAGGATGAGCCAGGAAGAACAGGTGCTCTTTTCCGGGATCCTGGACTGCTGTTCTGTTTCAGCCATAGAAGATGTACTCCAGGCCGCAGACAGCCTGCCGCTGTATGACTATTTTCCTGGTGTGACCTGCAGCCGACAGCTGGGAGGTTATGTGGTGGAGAACGGGATCATGGAATTTCCCAAAGAAGTATGGCCTTATCTGGACTATTTTGGGATAGGGGAAGAATACTATGCATCCCACAGCTGTGCGTATACAAGATCCGGGCTGGTGGTACGAAAGGATGAGGAACAGATACTGGAAACGGACCAGTCCCAGGGGATGAGGATGCAGTAAAAAGTGGAAGAAAGGGGAAGATATGTGAAAATCTATGTAAAAAGAGAAAACCATGGAGAAGGGATCTGGATGGGGCTTCCGGTTACATTGGTGGAGGCGGAACAGATCAGAAGCGAACTGGAGAAACAGCATCCCTCCATGATGATGCCGTTTGTGGCTGCAGTGGAATCCCGGTTCCCGGAAATAGAAAGAGGCCTGATGGGGGAACTGGTCTTTCAGGGTGATAATCTGGAAACATTCAACCAGCTGGCCGGAAGGCTGGAAGGAATGAGTCGGGAGGAAGGGCTGATATTTAAGGCCGCATACCGAATGGAGGCTCCCAGGTCTGCAGGGCAGATCCTGGAAACGCTGGGGAATCTGGGCTCCTACCGTCTCCATCCGGAGATTCAGAGCCTGGAAGAACTGGGAAGGTACCTGAAACGTGAAGAGGCTGCACAGCTTCCGGAAGAACTGGACTGTTTTGTAGATTATGAGAAGATCGGAAGGATCTGGCAGGAGGATCATGGATTTCTGACAGAGGGAGGATTCGTGGAAAAGAGGGAAGAGGCGGCAGCGAAGGCCGGTGTGGAGGAGCAGAAGACAGAAAAAAGGGAAAAGAAACAGGGTATTTTTTTGGTCACTCTGATCCGTGATTCTTTCAAGGACCGCTATGTAAGATTCACCCTCCCATTGCCAGAGCAGGAACTGGCAGAGAAAAAGAGGCAGGCAGGGATCACTGAGGAGACACCGGAAAGAGTGGAGATATCGGGAACCATTGACGGCCTGCTGGAACATCTGCCTCCAGGCAGCACACTGGAGGAACTGAACAGGGCGGCAGGGATGATCGAAGAGATGGAAAGCTGTTCAGGAATTGACTGGAAGCTGGCGTTTGCAGCGCTGGAGGCAGAAATCCCTATGTCTGTAGACGGATGCTGTTGTGTGCTTCGAGGTCATAAAAGATATGAACTCCTGCCGTTTCCCTTCCTGGAACCGGAAAGCTATGCGCATTACCGCCTGGAACAGGCAGGGATATCTCTTCCAGAAGGGCTGGCCTCCTGTTTTGATTACCGCAGATATGGGCAGGAGAAGATCGTGGAGGATGGTGTGGTGGAAACTTCTTATGGCGTTGTAATCAATCGGGAATGGCCGATTGAGCTGGACCATGGAGAAAAACAGGATATCAAACTGTATGCTCCACTGACGCTGTCCACCTTTTCCGGACTTCCAATGCATCCGGAACTCCTTTACCGGGAAAGAGTTCCGGCTCTTAAGGCAGCGGTCAGACAGGAGATCACCCGGAGTATGCGGGAGTATGGGAAAAGAGGTCTGGCAGAAGTCCTGTGGAACCAGATCTTGTCAAGAAAGATATCATCCATTGTTCCGGATGTGGAAGAGCGTCATGGGCGGCTGTGGGGAGTTGCCAGAGTCCGTACCACAGGAGAGCTGACAGACCGTGAACTGGCAGGTCTGAAAGAGGAATGGAAAGAGATTGCCGCCCATGGCTGGGGGGATCTGTTTTCCAGCCGGACCCTGGAAGAGGGGCATACCAGATTTCATGCAGGGTTCTGGGATACGGAGCGGGGAGAAGACCTATGCTTGCTGACAGAAGAGGAGCTTGGAAAGGAGGTGGGGGGACTTGAGATAAGGATGTAAGAAAGGAATTTGAGGCGCTGTTGATCCAGCGCTTTTTTTGTGCGCACATCAATACCAGAAAGAAAGGAGACGGGGTTCCTGGCCAGGGAAAAGATATCTGACTCCCTTTTGGATGGATTTAGAGCAGAAAGCGATCGAGCGGGTGAAGACAGCGTCACAGATGTCCTTTGCCCTGTATGGAAGTCCCCTGGTGGTCACGGACAGTGGAGGAAAGGACAGCGCCGTGTGCCGGGAGATTGTAAGGAGGTCAGGCATCCCTTACGAAGTGCAGCATAACCTGACCACGGCGGATGCGCCCCAGACCATTTATTATGTTCGGGAGACCTTCCGAAAACTGGAGGAACAGGGAGTCCCCTGCAAGGTCAACTATCCGGTATATAAAGGTGGACGGGTGACCATGTGGTCGCTGATCCCGATGAAGAAATTCCCGCCCACCAGGCTGCAGCGGTACTGCTGTCAGGTGCTGAAGGAGGCTACCTGCCGGGACCGCTTCATCACCACCGGAGTCCGGTGGGCAGAGAGTGTGAAGCGGAAGAACAGCCGGGGTGTGTATGAAAATTTTACAGCAAACCCGGAGAAGAAGATCATCCTGAACAATGATAATGATGATGACCGGAGGCTGTTCGAGAGCTGTGCCCTGAAGGGCAAGCGGATCTGCAATCCTATTGTAGACTGGACGGACCATGATGTATGGGACTATATCCGCAGTGAGCGCCTTCCCCTGAACCCGCTGTATGAGATGGGGTTTTACCGTGTCGGGTGCATCGGCTGTCCCATGGCAGGAAAGACCCGGTGGAAGGAGTTCGCCCTGTTCCCCACCTACCGGCACGCGTATACAAAGGCTTTTGGACGGATGCTGGACGTGATCCATGAAAGTGGGGGAAGGACCAAATGGCGGACAGCAGAGGATGTGTTTGCCTGGTGGATGGAGGATTTTCAGGTGGAGGGACAGATGAGCCTGATGGATTTTGAAGAATGGAGGACTGGAAATGAAGAATAAAGAGATGAAAGAACCTGTAAAGATGCGGCTGTACAGCCCCTTAGTGGGTGCCTTTTATGACAGTGAGGATCACTGTACATCTATGGATGGTTATGCCCTGAGAGGATATGACTGGAGGATAAAAAAAGCGTTGGAAAATGATCTGACCGAGGAAGGCAGGCCGGGGCTTGCAAAATATCTGGATGAGGGGCCTTTAAAGGAAAAGGTCATCAGCATGCATCCGGCTGTAGAGGTCTGGGATTACTGCCTCTGGGGCGTCCTGGAGGTGGAGTGCCGGGAGGAACTGTCCCCGATGGAAACAGAGAGGCTGAAAAGCGAGTGGTATGGACAGATGGCGGACGGCTGGGGAGAAGGGTTTGTACAGAGGGATATTGACTGTGAGGAAGAATGCCGCCTCTGTGTGGATTTTGGCGCAGCTTCCAGAAACCGGATCCAGACAGAACAGGAATTGAAAGGGATCCAGAAAACAGACCAGGCACAGTCCGAAGGGCAGAGCTTTCCCCGGATGGGGATGGCTTAGGAGGTGCAGGATTGTCAAGATGTTTTTTAACAGGGACCGGCTTCCAGGAACTGGAGATCGGGATGCAGCTGATCCCGGGATTTCAGCCGCGCCGGTGCGGAGTCATCCGGGGGAAACCCAAGGAGGTGCAGGGCCAGCCATATGGGGAGCTGGTTCTGCTCTTTCTGGAGGAGATCCCGCCTTCCCAGCTGGCAGTCCGCATCATCAATCTGAAGAACAGAGGGGAGGTGGCAGGATTCATGTTCCAGAACAACCAGCATAAAAAACGTTTCCGGCAGATCTGCGGGGACAGAGAGTATGAATCCCTGTGTT
Source organism: uncultured Clostridiaceae bacterium (assembly GCA_947175375.1). Taxonomy (GTDB): domain Bacteria; phylum Bacillota; class Clostridia; order Lachnospirales; family Lachnospiraceae; genus Hominiventricola. The sequence goes on from CAMWMT010000007.1 coordinate 4,367, forward strand.
CGAATCATGGTCAGGCTGCGGCAGTGTTCCTGCTGAGTGCAGATTCTTTTTTATGGGAGCGGGCAAAACCATGCATCACAAAGAAAGGGATCCGGTATGGAGAAATGGCAATCCGCGGCATTGAGCCTGACGGCTATGCCCTTTTCTGTGCGGCAAAAGAGATGTGCGGCGGAATCCCCCGGCTGTCCCTGTCGGAGCTTGGAGATCCGGACCTGATCAGTGACAGGCTTTTGCAGGTGATCTTAAGCGGCATCCTGATCAGCAGGCATGGGATCGGGATCATGACAGAAAAAGAAGAACGGACAGGAAGGAGGAACGGGAAACATTGCTGAAAATAGAGATCGGGAAGAGTGCAGACAGGACAGTCTCTCTGTTATTGCCATCTTCCCGCACGGAGATCGACCAGGCTTTTACTGCCATAGGTGATACCGAAAAAGAGATGCCTGTGGTGATCCAGCAGGCCCAGTCATCTGTCCCCGGCCTGGGGGAACGTTTGAAAGGAATCGGTCTTGAACGGCAGGATGTATTCCGGCATATGAATTACCTGGCCAGACGGACCAGGTATCTGACCCGGACGGAGCAGGATGTGTTTTCCGCTGCGCTCCGGATGGAGGATCCGAAAAAGCTGGAAGAGATGATCAATCTTTCCTTTAACCTGGACCAGTATGAGCGGATCCCCCAGGGGACAGACCAGAATGAGCTGTCCAGGATTTTGCTAAAGAAGAATAAAGGGATTGAGGTTCCTGCAGAAATCGCAGGACTTCTGGACCATGAGCGGGTGTCGGATTCTTTTTTTCTCCATCACAAGGGGGAATTTACCCCAAGCGGGCTGGTGCTGAAAAAGGAAGGGGCTGTTTTGGATGAGGTCTATGAAAACGGCAGAGATCCGGATCCGGGATATGAAAACGGCAGCCTGCTCCTTTTGTGCCTGCACAGGAAAGAAGACACTCCGGTATTTGAATACTATGGCCTGTCTGTCCCGGCTTCCCAGGAACGGATAGCACTGGCCAGAGAAAGCTTTGGAGTCGGGAACTTAAATATGTGTGATTTCTTTACGTTTCACAGGAGACCGGAGGATCAACTGATCGGCTATCTGCCGGTCCAGTTTCAGGTGGAAGAGATTAACGAAGCAGCTGTATTTTTGGCAGAAAAAGTCCTGGATGGAACTACAGAGCGGTTTGAACATCTTCTGGCTGTATTGGAAGCAGAATGCCCCAGAACGATGGAAGAAGTGCTGGAGGTAGCAGGGAATCTGGAGGAATATCAGATCTGCCCGGAAGGGATCAGCAGCCCGGAGGAATATGTCCACCACGTTCTGGAGAACAGCGAAGAGTTCTACCTGGACGGGTTCATTGAACAGTTTGTAGACATGGAGCGGATGGCAAAGGCTCTGATGGCGGAGACAGGAGCGGTGGAGACTTCCCATGGGATCGTGACAAGTAACAAATGGAGGTTTAGGTCTTTTGCAGAAGATCTGGTCACCACCCGCTTCATAAGCCCCCTGGAGGGGAATTTCCATGAGGAAAACGGATGGGGAGGAATGGAGGAGATACCGTCTGTGCTGGATGGCAGGGATCTGATGCAGTATGCAGATTCCATCCAGGAGTACCTGGAGAAAGAAGACTGGTCCAATGAAGGGAGCCGGGGGCTGGCGGAGTATCTGGACAACCAGCTGTTAAAACAGCGGGTGGTCAGCATATTTCCGGGTATCGATGAGATCAACGGCTGCCTGTATGGAGTAGCAACGGTAGTGAGCCGGGGAGGCTTAAACCCGCAGGAGATGGAAGCAGTTATGGAATACTGGAGCGGTCAGGCCTCGGATGGATGGGGCGAAGGGTTTGAGCAGAGGGAGATCGAAGTGGACGGAGGGGAACTGTATGTCAGCTTCTGGCAGTCCGGGGATTCCTTTGAGATCCTGCCGGAGGAAGTGTTCTTAAGCAGCCTCCGGGAAAGCAGCGGTCCCCAGATGGGAGGGATGTAAATGTATGTGACGATCGCAGCAAAAAGATATGGGAGCTGCCCGGAGTATGAGGGGGCGGAACTGAAAGTACCTGCTACCAGGGAGGCGGTACAGGATGCCATGGAGCGGGCAAGGGTAACGGAGGATGGGGAGTACCGGATGATCACGTTCCGTGACTGGCCTGTTTTTCTGCAGGAACGTCTGGCGCGGATGGAAGCGGGTGTACAGGAGGTGAGCTTTCTTGCCGGCCAGGTCTGCCGGATGGATCAAAAAAGCCTTTCAGAGTATGAAGGAGTGCTGGCCTGCATTGAGACCGAGCGCCGGGGGCATGAATGCTCCATCAAAGACATGATCAATGCCACTTATAACCTGGGATATTTTGATTTTCTGCCGGGAATCGTGAAAGACACGGACCTGGGGGAGAATGCACTGGATGGGGACTTTGTGCGGATTCTTCAGGATCTGCCGGAAGAAGTGATCGGAATGATGGACACAGCGAAAGTAGGGGCATACCTTCGGCATTCAGAAAAAGGAGCCTTTACCAGAGAAGGGTACTGTTTCCGGTCCAGAGAGGGCTGGCAGGAGGTCTATGATGGACAGAAACTGCCCGGACAGGAAAAAGAGCTCCTCCTGTCCATCCGTATTGAGAACAGAAGCCATCCGGAAGATGGAGATATCTGGCTTTCCCTGCCCTGCAGCAAAGAGAAAATTGCCTCTGCCTGCGGGCAGCTGGGTGCAGGTTCTTTCCGCCAGTGCAGGATCACGGATGTCATCAGCATGGCTCCCATCCTGGAAGAACAGATTGGGCCTGATGAAGATATCGAGACACTTATCAGGCTGGCAGAAAAGCTGGGGCAGATGACACCAAAAGAGCTTGTGAAATACAAGGCGATACTGGAGTTTGACGGCTGGAAGAGCGTGGAGCGTTCCCTCTGGCTGGCAGACCGGCTGGAGTACTATGTGTTTGACCCCAGCCTTGTCAGCTATGAAGCCTACGGGAAGGAGTGTTTGGAGAACATGGGAGTGGACTGCTCTGCTGCCGCATTTCAGAACTTTAATTTTTATCAATACGGCATGGAACAGTTTGAGGCAGGAGGCATAAAGCTGACCGCTTATGGTGCAGTGTCCCTGGATGGGGAACCGGATTTTTCGGAAACCCAGGAGGGCAGCCTGCAGATGGGAGGATGCACTTGCCAGACCATGTGACAAACCGGATCTGCGAATCCGTAAAACAGAAGAAGGAGGTGGCAGAAGATCAACAGTTTTATTTCATGGGTCGGCGGGAAAAAGGCACTGCGAAAGGTAATTTATGACATGTTCCCCGCCCGCTATGACCGCTATATTGAGGTGTTCGGGGGAGGAGGCTGGGTACTCTTTGGAAGGCCTCCGGACGGGAAGGTGATGGAGGTCTATAATGACTTCAACTCCAACCTGGCCAACCTGTATTCCTGTGTCCGGGAGCAGCCCTGGGAGTTTTTGCGGGATCTGGGATTCTTGCCGTTGAACGGCAGGGATGAATTCAATGTGATCCGGCAGTTCCTGGACAAAGGAGAATTTGATGCCCGGTTTATGGCCAGGGAACTGGAGCTGGCAGAGCATAACCTGCCTGCGCCGGAATTTGAAGATATCCGGTCCCTGATGTTAGAGAATGCATCCCCTGGGGATGTGCGGCGGGCGGTGGCTTTTTACAAGCTGATCCGTTACAGCTATGGGAGTGGATGTACTTCTTATGGCTGTCAGCCCTTTGATGTGCGGAAGACTTTTTCCCTGATCTGGGAGGCGTCCAGGAGGCTGGCCGGCACAGTCATAGAGAACAAGGATTTTGAGGCGCTCATCCGGCAGTATGACCGGGAGAACGCCTTTATTTACTGTGACCCGCCCTATTACATGACGGAGGACCACTATGCAGTGGAGTTCCCGAAGCAGGACCATGTGCGTCTTAGGGATACTTTGAATGCCTGCCAGGGAAAATGGATGGTCAGCTACAATGACTGCAGCTATATCAGGGAGCTGTATGAAGGGCGGTATATCACGGCAGTGACCCGGATGAACAACCTGGCGCAGCGGTATGACAATGGCTGTGAGTACCCGGAGCTGATCATCACCAACTATGACCCCGAGGAGAGGAAGCTTACCAGGCCGCAGCAGATGAGCCTGTTCGGGGACTGGATGCCGGGAGGTGAGAGTGACAATGGAAGCGGTTGAGAAGTTACGGTGGGCGAAGGCCCTGATCGAAGAAAAGACCGGGGGAGGACAGACCCTGGAGGCAGGCTGGGACGGGATGCCGGTGGTACGGATTGCGGACGGATGCATGGTGGGGCTTTATTTTGCTCTTTTAAAGAACCAGAAGACAGGATTTTATGACTGCCGTGTAAAGGGCTATATCCGCAACTGCGGGGGCTATAACCCCAGTGCCCGGATGAAGGAGCTGACGGAGGAATGTGCCCGGATTGCGGCCCTTGTGGCCCAGCTGGAGGCGGCAGACATCCATGCAGACGAGGAGGCCGTGGATGCGTTCTGTGAGGAACTGAAAAGGAAAGAGGAGACGAATGGGGAAGGAGGTGAATGACGTGGCACAGATGGAGATAAAGGGTACGGTTGCCGATGATGGCAGCATTATCCTGCCTCCCGGGGTACTGGAGACCATGGGAGCGGGGCCAGGAGATCGGGTCTGTCTTTCTTATGGAAGCCTGCAGCCTGTCCGGGCTGAGAACAGCTACGGGAGATTTTTTCTTTCTGCAGAAGGTCTTAGAAAGACCGAATGCATGGAATCTTTGGAGGAGGCAGAGATGAAGCTGCCCCATGCACTGTTAGAAGAAGCTGGAATCCCTCTGGATGCCGAGCTTGTGGTCCAGACGGCAAAAGGGGTGGTCTTGATCGGGGCAGAGGAACCGCTTTTGAGGGCCAGAAGGCCGTTTATGGGAATGCTCCGGCTGTTGGAAATGACAGAAAAAGAGGCTATGGAGATTTTAGAGAAAGGAGGATTTTTAGATGGGTAAACCAGTCTATAAGCTGCTGGACCATAAAGGACGGGTGCTGATCCCGAAGGAACTGCGGGATGCAGCCGGGATGGGATATGGAGATATCGTAAGCCTTGGCTTAAAAGACGGCAGGGTGTCAGTACGGAAGGTCAGCATCATTGAGGTGGGGGACCAGTCTCCAGAGGCAGTGGAAGCCTATGTGCGGGCAGCTATCCGGACCATGCCGGATGATACCCGCTTAAGCCTGATCGCCGACTTATCCGGGCTGATGCGCCAGAAGGAGGGATAAAGGAATGGAAAGGCAGACAGGAGAAAAGAGGATCTACACAGCAGAGGACTGTGAAGAGACCGGGTATGGTATGTCCCTGACCGGAAAAGTAATCGTGGTCCGCCCGGATGTGCTTTCGGATGGCGGCGGGAATCAGCTATACTTCTGTACAGGAGGAAGAGGGGCGGAAGCGGATCCCACGGGACATGTGGTGTCTGCAGTCAGCCTTAATCATGGGGAGGCAGCCCGTTTCCGGCGCTCCCAGATTCTGGGGACATTGAACCGTAAGCTCCTTCCGGAACAGGCGAAGCTGCAGCTGTCCCAGATCCGCCCCATTGGGGCTGTTCCGCTTGAAGGGCATGAAGTGCTCTATTCCGGATACAGCTTTCTGGAGGATGGGCGCTATGCAGCCGGAGTCTGGCTGTGCAGCGAAAAGGAGGCCATGGATTATATGGAAATGCAGAAGCCCTATCAGCACAGGGTCATGCTGTGTGACCGGGATGATTTCTGCGTGATGGAAGTGGTAGCCGGGGAGCTGGTGTTCCCGGATGAAGAGACGCTTCAGAAGATGCAGGGGCAGGCGGATCCCGGGAGTATGGAAATCACATAGGAAAGGAGGGATGCCCTATGCGTGGGATCCGCATTGAGAACGGCAGGATCCTGTATTTTGGGAACGCTGCCGGATATGTCACCGGAAATAAGGCCGTGGTGGATCCGATTTTCTCCGGGGACGGACTGAACCGGTTCCTGGAAAAACAGAAAGGGATCCGGGAGGTGGAATGGAGGGACGGGGTCTATGACCGTCTGATGAACGGACAGGATGACCAGTCAGGCAGCCCGGTGCTCAAAAACATCCGGATCTGGCAGTTAAAGCCGGCTGTGGATGTGTATATGAAGTTTATCAGCTATGACCGGATGCAGGAGAGGTTCGGGGAGCCTTCCCCCGAGGACTACCAGGTGGTGTTTGACGGGGAGGCCGATACCAATAACCTGGAGGAGATCTACAACAAATTCAGCACCGGGCTCCATCCCGCAGGATACACCGGCCACTCCCTGTCCATGTCGGACGTGGTCGAACTGTATGATGGGGAAGGGAGCGAATTCCACTACGTGGATGAACGGGGCTTTAAAACCATCGCCTTTGGCGGGCCGGAACCGGCACAGAGTCCCGTCATGCAGCTGTAGCAGGAGGAACCACAGCATGCCCCAAAAAGGAGCGGGCAGTAACCGTAATGTCTGCATGGCAGACAAGAAAGAAAAGAGGAGGAACCATACCATGAAAAACAGAATCAGGAATTTAAAGAACAGGGTGTCCGGCAGGCTCTTTGCAGGATACATGGCACTGAAGGAGCAGAAAGGGGAAGGATTTGTGGATACCGCCATCAAGATCCTGATGGCAGTGGTGATCGGCGCACTGGTGCTGGCGGGACTGTATTCCCTGTTTGATGAGACTGTGCTGCCGACCCTGACCCGCCGCGTGCAGGAAATGTTCAACTACGGAGGCTGAAGGAACAGCCGGAAAGGAGACAACAATGGCAAAAATGCAGAAGACAGCAGAGACTGCCGGACAGACGGCAGCACAGGAAAGAGGATATGCACCTCTTACGTATGATGTAAAGATCCATTCCCTCTACCCGGAGGGAAGCTGTCGGGCTTCGGCATCGGTAAACATAAACGGGAGCTTTGCTGTCCGGGGACTCAAGGTCATGGAAGGTGCGAACGGCCTGTTCGTATCCATGCCCAACTACCGGACGGGGAACGGGGAGTATAAGGATATCTGCTTTCCCTGTACGAAGGAGGCGAGAAGTCAGTTAAATGAGGCGGTGTTAAATGCCTATCACCAGTCCCTGGCCCAGAACCAGGGTGGCCAGTCCCAGACGGCAGAACAGGGGCAGGCAGCGCCTCAGATGGGCATGTGAAGGAAAGGGGAAGACCGTGGCAACCTTTTTTGAAAAAGAGATGAGAAAGCTGCTGGGGCAGGGACTCATCATTCCGGAGGCTGTCTTTGCCGGCCGAAGCTGTTATGGAAAACTGGATGAGGATATCCGGGTGCGGATGGAGTTTGCCACCGAAAGGGTGGCAGACCACTACTGTGCCCTGAAGGTGACTCTGCTGAACCGGAAGGAAGGCCCCATCGACAGTATGCTCCTGCGGTTTTCGGATGTGCTTGGTAAAAAGCAGACAGCAAATCCAAACTTCCGGGAAGGGATCGTTCCCCATATCTGGAAAGACGGAGATAAGTTTGCCTGGTATGTTTACCAGCCGACCGCGGCAGATTATAAAGCCCTTGCGGATGAGGTCAACAGCTATACATCCATGTTCCAGAAAGAAGATATGTCCCAGGGCATGGGCAGCATGACATTATAGTAGATATGCTTCGTTTTATGGAAAATCCTTGTTGGTATTGGTCATAGCTATTCCGCCCGGTTTTCCATATACTTGGCTTACAGGAAGGAGAAACGGCTATGGAAAAACGGAAAAACCTGTGTGCCATGATTCCAGAGGAGCTGCACGGGAAGGTTAAGCAGGAGCAGGAAGCCCTGGCGATGACCCTGGCGCAGTATGTGGAGATGGTACTGGAGGAACACTTTGGGAAAGGCGGAAAGGAAATGGCAAACGGAACAAGGACCCTGGCATTCCAGGTATCGGAGGAGCTGTTCGGACGGGTGAAGGAATACCTGGCAAAGCACCCGGGAATGAACCAGAAGAAGTTTGTGATCGGACTGATCACAAAGGAGTTGGAGCGGTTCGAGGCGGAAGAAGCCGGAGGGACAGCTGGGAGCGAAGGGACCCAGGAAACAGATACAGATGTATAAAGAGAGTGGAAGACCGCTGCAGCCCTGCAGCGGTCTTTCTGCACAGTCAAAACGTTCTGAAGCCCCATGGGGATTTAGATAAATAAAGAAAATGGAGGATAAGAAAATGCCGAGAAGAACCAGTCAGACACAGGAAAGGGCAGCACAGACCCCCGCACAGGCGGTCCTGCCGGTAACAGGGGTACAGATCCACACAGACGGCCAGAGGGGAGAATTCCTTGCAACAGCGGATGTAGAGCTCGCGGGCATCTGCACGATCCGTAATGTCAAGATCAAGGAGGATGACTATGACCTGACGGTGGTCATGCCCAGAACAAAGATGGCAGACACCAGGGAATACAAGGATGCCTGCTTCTTTGAGAGCCGGAGCATGCGGGAACAGTTCGACCAGGCCGTACGGGATGCCTATACCCAGGTTTTGGCCATGCAGGAAGGGCAGGAAGCTTCTGAAGGACAGACTGCCGGAGATGTACAGGTTCCCGGAGAACAGGATCTGGACGATGCAGATTTTGATGAAGAGGAAGAACTGGGGCAGGAGGAAGGCATGGGCGGGATGTCCATGTAACGGCAGGTGACCGAAGAGGTCACCAGAAAACGAAAAAGGAAACGGCATCACCCCGATGGAGCGGGATGTGCCGGATGGGGCAGGCAGGGAAACTCGCCTGCCTTCTTCCATTCGATCAGCAGAAAAAAGGAGGAGACTATTTTGAAGAAAGCAATGATTCAGTTAAGAGGCCGTGCAGCGTGTAAGGTATTTCAGATCCGTCAGGCACTGAAGGACAGGTCTGGAGAGGGATTCGTGGATACGGCAATTAAGATCCTGATGGCAGTGGTGATCGGAGCACTGGTACTGGCAGGGCTGTATGCACTGTTTGATGAGACCGTCCTGCCCACGCTGACCCGCCGTGTGCAGGAAATGTTCAACTATGCCGGTTAGGGCTGCTGTTAAAGCCCTGATCCTGCCGGCTCCCTGGATCTTGTCCAGGATGCAGGGGGCAGTGGCCGGTCAAACGGGACAGGTCCTGGCGCTTATACAGGCTGTCCTGTTTGCCGCATTTCTGCTGGCAGCGTCCTGGACAGATCACCGGAAGCATATCATCCCGGATAGCCTGAACCTGGGGATCGCTCTGTCAGCGCTGCTGTGTTTCCAGCCGGAAAATCTCTGGGGAATCCTGGCCGCAGTTCCCTTTCTCGCAGCAGCGATGGGTGGAAGGATGGGAGGCGGGGATGTGAAGCTGGTGGCGGCCTGCAGCCTGGTCCTGGGGTTCTGGGACACGATGGCCGGGTGCGTTACAGGGCTGTTTCTGATGCTGTGTTCCTGCCTGGTACCTCCAGGAGGGCTGCAGAGGAAGAAGGCCCGTCCCATGGCCCCCTTCCTGTCTGCCGGCTTTCTGGCAGCCTATTTTTTCCTATAGGGGATAATGTGTGCTTCTTTTTTGGGAAATGTCAACGAATTGCGGCAAAAAAAGAAGTATTTGTGAAACTGTTATCGGCTGTTGGCTGTGGCAGCCTGTTTTTATGCACAGGCCCGCATATGGAAGTTTGCTGCTGGCGCAGCATGCGGGCCGTGCGGCGAGTAGGGGAGAAGAGAATTCCCCTGCTCGATTATAGGAAGGAGGAGAGAAAGGTATGAAAAAGATACTGCTTGGGGCTGGTGCCCTTGTTTCGGTGTTTGTGGCAGCCTTTTGTGTGCTGCGCCGCCGCAGGAAGCATTATGGATCACCCTGTTAAAAAGAAACTGTAAAAAAATAAAGTTGCGGCAGACTGAAAAAAGTACAGGCTGCCGCAGCTTTTCATCTAAAGGAGGAAAATTATGAGCTTTTTTAAAAATCGGACTGTGATCGGGGTGATCTGCATCATCCTTTCCCTGGTCATCTGTTTTGCGGTAACCCCGCTGTTCAACAAATCCATGAGCCAGAAGGTGGAGATCGTCCGGGTAGTAAAAGACATCCACATTGGAGATGAGATTACAAAAGACATGGTACGGACCGTGGAGGTAGGCGGCTATAACCTTCCGGAAGGTGTGGTAAAAGACACGGCGACGGTCATCGGCAGGTTTGCTTCTGCAGATATGGTTCCCGGTGACTATATCATCAGTTCCAAGATTGCAGATGCCCCCGCAGCGGAGAATGCCTATCTTTACAGCCTGAATGGGGAAAAGCAGGCCATCTCGGTTACGGTGAAGGCCTTTGCCAACGGGCTGTCCGGCAAGCTGATGAGCGGGGATATCGTCTCGGTGATCGCCCCGGACTATAAGAAACAGGGAGTCACGGTAATTCCGGCAGAGCTTCAGTATGTAGAGGTCATCGCTGTCACGGCTAACAGTGGATACGATGCCAACACCGGAGAGCAGGCGGAGGATGGGGACCGGGAGCTTCCCGGGACTGTCACTCTCTTAGTGTCCCCGGAGCAGAGCCGGGTGCTGGCAGAACTGGAAGCAGACGGGAAGCTGCACCTTTCGCTGGTATACCGTGGTACGAAAGCCAATGCGGATAAATTTATAGAAGCCCAGGATGAGCTTTTGGCAGAACTTTATGCACCGGAGGAAGAGGAAATGGAAGATGGGGAAGAGGGGACTGACGAAGCCCATGTAGAGGAAAGCCAAAGCGCACAAACGGATGCGGAAAATGCAGGAAAAGAGGCAGAAAAAGCAGAGAATACGGAAGGAGACAGGGAAACTCCTGCCGGTGAGAATGGGGAGGAGTAAGGATGAACTTTAAAAAGAACGGGATCTTTGGTCGCAGGGAGGATAACGGCCAGAGGGAGCCGGAGTATGAAGGGTACGGTTCCCCCAACCAGGTGCTGGCAGTCTGGGGAAGCCCCGGGAGCGGAAAGAGCACCGTAGCGGTAAAACTGGCCAAATACCTGGCCGGAAAGAAGAAAAATGTGGTCCTCCTGCTGTGTGATATGACAGCTCCCATGCTGCCCTGCATCTGTTCGCCCGGAGAACTGGAATGTGAACATTCCCTGGGCAGTGTCCTGGCGGCGGTGCGGGTATCGGAATCCCTGGTGAAGCACAACCTGGTCACCCATAAGAAATATGGCTGCCTGACTTTCCTTGGGATGTTAAAGGGAGAGAATGAGTACACCTATCCGCCGTTTACGGCCAGTCAGGCCTCGGAGCTGATCCAGTGCCTGAAAGGGATCGCCCCCTATATCATCATCGACTGCGGAAGTTATATCGCCAATGATATCCTTTCGGCAGTAGCTCTGATGGAATCCGATGCAGTCCTTCGGCTGGTGAACTGTGACTTAAAGAGCATCAGCTATCTGTCCAGCCAGCTTCCTCTGCTTCGGGACAACAAATGGGATGCAGACAAGCAGTATAAGGTGGCAAGCAATGTAAGGACCGATGAGGCCAGTGACCACGCGGAGCAGGTGCTCGGGAATGTGACCTTCCGCCTGCCCCATTCGCCGGAGCTTGCCAGACAGACCCTGGCCGGGAACCTTCTGGCGGATCTTTCCCTGCGGGACAGCCGGGGGTTCCGCAAAGAACTGGAAGCCATCAGCAGGGAGGTGTTCGGATGTTAGGAGAAAAAAGGTCGCAGGTGATGTTTGGCCCGGAACCGAAACAGGCGTTTTCCAAAGCCGGACAGGAACCGGGATCCGGATACCAGGAATCAGCAGAAAAAAGAATGGATGTACAGGAAACGGAAGGGAGAGAAAATACGGACCATCCGGTTTGGCTTTCCGGGCTCAGGGTGCCGCCGACTGCAACTGTGGGTGTGGCCAATACTCAGGTACATGCAGCGCCCATGGCTCCTCCGGCTGTAACGGATGTGGAAGAGGAGGACGAGGCGGTGCAGTTTGGGCAGGGAGGGACGGCGCTTCGGACCCACGGCCTGTTCTTTTCCCCGCAGGATAACACCAGGGATTTTTCCTCCGTCCTGCAGGAGGTGCAGGAGTATATCTCCAGTAAATATTCCACGCTGATCATGGAAGATGGCGGTGAGGATGCCAAGGCCCAGATCAAGCGTTACATCACCAAATATGTGCAGGACTACCGGATTGCTGTGAAAGGGATGAGCGGCCAAGAGCTGGTGGACACCATCTATACGGAGATGGCGGAATTCTCTTTCCTGACCAAGTATGTGTTCGGGGCCGGCATTGAGGAAATCGACATCAACAGCTGGAGGGACATCGAGGTCCAGTATGCAGGAGGGGAAACAAAGAAGCTTACGGAACAGTTCGAAAGTCCCCAGCATGCTATCAACGTGGTGCGCCGGATGCTGCATACCTCCGGCATGGTGCTTGACAATGCCAGCCCAGCGGTGCTGGGGCATTTAAGCAAGAACATCCGTATCGCCGCCATGAAGACCCCTCTGGTAGATGAGGATATCGGGGTGGCAGCCTCCATCCGTATCGTCAATCCCCAGTCCATGCAGGCATCTGACTTTGTGAAGGGCGGGACAGCCACAGGTGAGATGCTGGACTTTTTAACGGAATGTGTCCGCTATGGGATCTCCATCTGTGTGGCCGGGGCCACCAGCTCCGGAAAGACCACGCTGATGGGATGGCTTCTGACCACAATCCCGGATAAGAAGCGGATCTACACCATAGAATCCGGATCCAGGGAGCTGGCCCTGGTGCGGGAGAAGGATGGGAAGGTGAGCAATTCCGTCATCCATACCCTGACCCGTGACAGCGAGAATGACCGCCAGAGGGTGGACCAGATTGCCCTTCTGGATATGGCCCTGCGCTTCAACCCGGATGTAATCGTAGTGGGGGAGATGCGGGGACCGGAGGCTAATGCCGCCCAGGAGGCGGCCAGGACCGGTGTGGCAGTGATCACCACCATCCACTCCAACAGCTGTGAGGCCACTTACCGAAGAATGGTGTCCCTGTGCAAGCGTGCGGTGGACATGAGTGATGAGACGCTGATGGCCTATGTGACGGAAGCGTACCCAATCGTGGCGTTCTGCAAACAGCTGGAAAACCGGCAGCGCCGTCTGATGGAGATTATGGAATGTGAGATCCGTCCCGATGGAAGCCGCCATTTCCGTCCCCTATTCCAGTATGAGATTACGGAGAACCGGATGGAGGAGGGGAAGTTTATCATTGAAGGCAGCCACAAGAGGGTCAACTCTATTTCCGAGGGGCTGGCCCGGAGGCTGACAGAAAACGGGATGCCCGGTAATGTGCTGGAGCGTCTGAAAGGAGGTGCAAATTTATGACTATGATCCAGTTATTGGCCTGTGCCATCATGATCGGGAACTTTTTTCTGGCACCGGTAATGGCCTGCGGGTTTGTATTCGTGCCTTTCGGGTATGTACGGCTGACCGCGAACCA
>CAMWMT010000008.1 GCA_947175375.1 uncultured Clostridiaceae bacterium
ACATATATCCGATTGTAAAGTGGTTTATCAGGGCTCCACATATGGTATTTCCTGTTTCCCGCAAGCATCGCATCAACAGCAGTGACAGATACTCTTCCTCACATCTTCGGTAACGCTTTTCTTTATGATTCCGTGACCTCTTCGATCTTAAAAATCACCGGATGAATACCATGTGGACAGCCTGCAATGATCATATTCTCCCCGCTGTCCGTAACAAAGGTTCCTCCCTGCAGTATCGTGTCTACATAATGTGATATAGAAGCCCACGCTTCCGAACAGAATGTTCCACCCATCAGATGCCAGAATCCTGACATACTGTTCTGATCCAGAATAAATTCCTGACCGTCAGAAAACTGCATACAAGGGCCTGTGACAGTCTTTGGTGCATATTCCTTTGCAAGATCTTCGTGAAATATACGTTTGATCACCGTTATTTTACATTTACGGTTATGTGCCATGATCAATCCTCCTCATCAATACGTTCTATTTTGAACATGACAGGACGACAGGCGTCGTTACAGCAGGCAATATAACTGTCCATGCTGATCATCGTGCCGCCGTGAAGGGCGGTATGTACATATCGTTTAATGCAGTCCCACGCCTCACCACAGAAATTCCCGTCTAGCATCCTTCTGTAACTTTCTTTATCTATGACAAATTCCTGACCATCATAGTAGAAATCACAGGGACCAATCTCTTTTCCGTAACTCATAACTGAAATATCTGGGAAAAAGGGTCTGCGGATTACCGTAATCTTACACTTATGATGCATATGCTCCTCCTTCGCAATCCATAAATTCCAATCTCACTTCACAACCCAAATGTCCGATACAACCATGCCCTACTATCAACTAACATATGCAAAATTCTAACTATGTAAATGGTATCCTCCTCAATCACATAATAAATTTTGTAATTGCGATAATAATCTTTTCGAACACCCAATCCAGCAAGTAACTCATCTTCGTCCAGTTCATTCCTCTCTGGAAAATTTGCCAAAGAATTTATTCTTGCACGAATCCCGCTTACTGTATTTTTAGCAGCAGATGGACTTTTTAGTTCATAGGCAATATAATCTCCAGTATTTTCTAAATCTTCCTCTGCCAACTCTGTAAGTTTAATTTGGTATTGCCTCATCCCCCGTATTTCTTCTCCAATCTGTCACACACAGTATTAAAGTCTTTTACCTTTCCATCTTTTATTTGTTCCAAACCAGCCAATACAAGCTCTCGAACTTCTTTTTTCTGTTCATCTAATGCTCTCCGGTAATTTTCTTTTAATGCCACAGCCATATAATTAATCCTTCCTTTTTCATGAGCATTCCACTCATCAGAAAATTTTTTCTTACATCTTGCACGATGCCTTAACTATGTATGTATCTTACCATAAAGTTGCCCTTCTATGCATTATTTTTTTAATCCTGGTTTATCTTATCATATATTTTCTTTAATATGAAAGCAAGATCTGACATTTTTTGCAAAAGCATCAGCACAAACTATAAAACCATAAATATGGTCCCAATCCCAATCAAACCGCAGCCAATAAGAGATTTTACCGTAAATTTTTCATGCAGAAAAACGAACGCCAATACCAGGGTGATCACCACGCTCAATTTATCAATTGGAACAACTTTTGAAGCTTCCCCTATTTGCAATGCCTTATAATAGCAAAGCCATGAAGCACCTGTCGCAATACCTGATAAAACCAAAAAGATCCAGCTCTTTTTACTGATCTCCATAATTCCGCCCTGGGTATCTGTAAGAAAAACCATTCCCCATGCCATTACAACTACCACCACCGTCCGGATCGCAGTTGCAAGATTAGAATCTACTCCATCGATGCCAACCTTAGCCAGTATCGAAGTAAGCGCCGCAAATACTGCGGATAATACTGCAAATATCATCCACATACAAAATTATCCCCTTTCGTCCTTAAACAGGTGCACTGCAGTCCAAACCATAATTCACGTCACACTGAACATTATAAACCTTTCTGTCACAGAAGAGTCAAGAGGCAACATCATGGATAAAAGAAATATGAAAACAGGAGCATTGCGAAACGGCTTACGAGCCAGTCGTTTTGCAATGCTCCTTAAATCATTTCTGCCTTTCCAGACGCTTGATATAGATTTGAAATGCCTGGTATTCCCGCCACGCAGGCGGGATGGTCAGTCCGGCATATTTTAAAGCTGCGCCGGAAAGGATATCACTCTCTCTGAACCACCGGTCTATCCGGCTTTCCAGAAAATCTCCTGTATCCAGCAGTTCTATTTTATACAGTTCCTGTTCTTTCAGACCCTGCACATGAATATGCACTGGTTCCGGATTTGCCTCGATCCCATGAAATACGGCGTTTACCAGCGCTTCCTTTCCGTCGGGATCCGCATGCTCCCAGACGGTGCAGCTTCCCTTATTGTCCGTAAGCCGGTAATAATCTCCATACTGCGTCAGGTCATAGAAGCTCTGAAACATTTTGATCTGCTGTCTGACTTCATCCTTCTCCATATCATTCATATCCGTGATATCCAGTTCATAGCCAAATGTACCGGACATGGCAACACAGGCACGGGTACTGAGCGGTGTCTTTCTCCCGGTCTGATGATTCGGAACCGCTGACACATGGGAGCCGACCGCAGATACCGGATATCCAAAAGAAGTGCCATACTGAATATCCAGACGGTTAATGGCGTCGGTATTGTCACTACACCAGATCTGCGGCGTATAATAGAGCATTCCAGCGTCAAACCTTCCTCCCCCTCCACTGCAGCCTTCAAACAGGACATGGGGAAATCTTTGAGCAAGCGTATCCAGTATACGATAAAGCCCAAGCACAAAGCGATGCCCGAATTCCCCCTGATGCCTGGCATCCAGCGCGGAACTGAATTTATCACACATGCTGCGGTTCAGGTCCCATTTTACATAACTAATGGAAGCTTCTGATAATACTCTTGACATGCACGCAATAATATAATCCTGTACTTCCGTCCGGGAAATATCAAGCATCAGCTGGTTCCTGCTAAGACATGGTTTCCTGCCCGGAATCTGTACCGCCCACTCGGGATGCTGCCTGTACAGGCCACTGTCTTCCGAGATGGCCTCCGGTTCAAACCAGATTCCGAATTTCATTCCCAGGGCTTCTACCTGCTCCGACAGTTCCTGCAGCGTGCATCCTAATTTCTGTTCATTGGGATACCAGTCGCCGAGTCCGGTATTATCGTCGTCACGTTTCCCAAACCATCCGTCATCCATGACAAACAGTTCAATGCCAAGGCTGGCTGCTTCCTTTGCGATAGAGATCAGCTTTTCTCCTGTAAAATTAAAATAGGTGGCCTCCCAGTTATTGATCAGAACCGGACGGCGCTTATGCTGCCATTCCCCGCGGCAGATATGCTCGCGAATTGTCTGGTGCATAATACGACTGAGACGGCCAAGCCCTTCCCCACTGTATGCCATCAGGACTTCCGGAGTCTGAAAACTTTCTCCCGGCTCCAGCGTCCACGCAAAATCATCCGGATGAATCCCGCACAGGAATCGGGTCTGTCCTGCCTGGTCCTTCTCAACCTCCATGAGGAATTCACAGCTGTACAGATAAGAAAATCCATAACAGCCGCCGCTTGTCTCCGTAGCCGTTTTCTCACACAGGATCGAAAACGGGTTATACTGATGGCTGCTGGTTCCGCGCACGCTGCCGACAGACTGAATCCCATGGCCGACGGCCGTTCTCTGAAGATTCCGTTCCATCGCATGCCGCCCCTGGAAGGTCAGCCAGTCAAACGCTCCAAACTGCCAGTCCAGGCACACACTTGCCGCTTTCTGAATCACAACCGGCGCATTCCCATGATTTATGATCCGGACCGCGCGTGTGATCACATCCAGTTCTTCCAGCACACCATATTGAAGTTCTGCCTCCAGTCCGGTATAGGGATCACGCAGGCAAACCGTCAGCGTCTCCGCCTCGGTCTTATCCGCATATACTGCCGGAAGCCCCTCCAGCGTATATTTCCCTTTACGGATATCTGCGCTGGTAAAACGCAGCTCCGAGGCCTGGCTTCCGTCTGCGTTCCGGACGCGAAGGGCGCTCGCGCGATAATCACCCGTCCCAAAGCAGCTGTACTCCTGTGGAAGCACATCCAGCGAATACTGCCTTCTTGTTTTCCCCATTTCATAGGGGTTACCGGAAAATCCTCTGTCAATACTGCAGATCAGGTAAGACATGTCCGTGTCCTCAATCCTGCTGCCATAATAAGTATGCAAAAGGACTCCCTGGGAATCTGCTTTCATCTGATAAGATGTATTCTTTGTCTGCAAAGTGATCGTACTGTTCTCTTTATTCCATATGATAGACATACTTTTCTCCCCTGCCTTCCATACTCATCTCTTCTCTTTCCTTCTCCTGCAGCCGTTCCTCGATCCGGAAAACATCATCAACCTCCGGATACAGGATCACAAACGCGATCAGCAGCGGAAGCCAGACACTGGTAAAAAGCATCACTGTGGCAGTGATCGGGAAAAACAGCACCATCAGCACCCAGTAAACCAGCTGTGCCAGGGATGCTCCCAATGTCTTCGGCAGATACCGCACGGAGAGCCAGAAGCTGTTTTTCAACATCTTTGATAACGGCAATTCCATTAAAGCCACCTGCATCAAAACATGAAGAAACAGGGATATGGAAACCAGCATGCTGACAATCTGGCATAAAAGGATGCCAAGTCCGCTGTCTGACTGCGGTAGATGCAGCAGCGTAAAGCATTGAACTGAAAATACCACGCCAAACAGGGCGCCGGGCAGAAGGCTTCCTTTCCAGTTTCGTTTCATAGCTTTTCTATAACGATGCCACCATAAACCCGTATCATTCCGCAGGCCGCGGAGCAGGACATCTGCCAGGCCACAAAGACCTGGAGCCGCAATCAGACCGCCCACCAGCCCGGACAAAAGCATCACAAGCAGGCTGTGAGTATTGTAAGCCACAAAAATTCCAACAATGAACGGAAGCACGCCCGCGAATGCCAGAAGCCCTGTAAACATGATAAACCAATGGTTACGCCAAAAAACCTCCCACAGGCGGACGAACCCCTTTCTCCGGGGTTCGTCCGGATTCACACCGGGACCAGGCCTGTTATAATCAGGAAATAGAAATCCCACTGTTTTTCCTCCTAATATAAGTTCCGTCTCTTCACTACAGGACCCATGAGGGGGGAGTAATTTTCAGCTGCAAAGGACGCATCTGAAAATTCTCCCGGGTCCTTCCGTTCCGAGACTGTTTTAATATAAGTTCCGTCTCTGTACTACAAGTTCCATAAGGGGGAAGCGCTTATCCTTTTACGCTTCCGATCGTAAGTCCTTTTGTAAAATACTTCTGCAGGAACGGGTAGACCATCATGATCGGCAGTGCGCCCAGGAACAACTGTGCGGCACGTCCGGTCCTTGCACTCATCTTCGACAGGATCGCCTGTATGTCGCCGGTAGAAGAACTGGACTGAAGCAGCTGCTCAAAGTCTACCAGCAGCGTCTGCAGGTAGGTCTGCAAAGGATAGTTCAGTGGCTCACTCATGTAGATCATACCATTGAACCAGTCATTCCAGTGGTTTACCATGGAGAACAGTCCCACAGTCGCAAGGCTCGGTCCCAGCAACGGAAAGATGACCAGCACCAGCGTCTGGAACGCGTTTGCCCCGTCGATCCACGCCGCTTCCTCAATTTCATGAGGCAGGCCGCGGACAAAGTTCATCAGGATGATCATATTATAGACAGGCATCGCGCCGGGCAGGATCAATGCCCAGATGGTATCCTTAAGTCCCAGTTTTGAGACCAGGAGGTACGTTGGGATCATGCCTCCGCCAATCAGCATCGTAATGAAGAAAAAGGCTACAAAAAATTTTCTCCCCAACAGCTCATCCTTGGAAAGAGGATATGCCGTAAGGACCATAAGTGCCAGATTGAGCAGCGTTCCCCAGAAGACCCTCTCTACCGAAATTGTCATTGCCCGCAGAAACCTGCCGCCGGAAATGACATATTCATAGGAAGCCATCGTAAACTCTACTGGCAGGAAACCTACTTTGCCGGCAGACACGGCTGCGCTGCTGCTGAAAGACACTGCCAGAAGATGGATAAAAGGAAGTATGCACGTAATACATACTACGCCCAGACCCACTGCCAGAATGATATCAAAAACTGTAATTTTTTTCTTTTCCATGTCGTTCCCTCCTTACAGAATCCGGTAGCCTGCCAGTTTGTCGGCCAGGACATAGGATACGATCACCAAAACAGCAGAAATCAAGGATTTAAAAAGTCCCACGGCAGCACCCACTGCATATTGTGCCTGCACGATACCCAGACGGTAAACATATGTATCAATGATATCGCCAGTCTCCCATACGGCCGGGGAATACATGTTGTAGATCTGGTCAAATCCAGCATTCAGAACATTCCCCAGAGACAATATGGTCATAAGGATGATCGTCGGCATCAGTAGCGGGATCGTAATCTTTACAATCTGCTGCCAGCGTGTCGCCCCATCCATATACGCAGACTCATACAGTCCGGGATCGATTCCTGTCAGCGCGGCCAGATAAACAACCGTACCGTAACCAAACCCTTTCCAGATATCACTGATAATCATGGTCCATGGGAAGACCGAAGCGCTCCCCAGGAAATTCACGGACTCAAAACCCAGTGAATGCAGGATCATGTTAATCGCACCGTCCGAAGCCAGGATATCCATCAACACGCCGGCCATAATGATCCACGAAAGGAAATTCGGGATATAGATCAGCGTCTGATAGAAGCGCTTCAGTTTATTGGAACGCATTTCGTTCAGCAAGATCGCGAATGTCACCGGAACCACAACGCCCAGCGCCAGTTTCCAGACGGATATAAACAGCGTGTTCCAGATCGTCCTCACAAACGTCGGCTGGCTGAACAGGTATGTAAAGTTCTTCAAACCCACCCATGGAGAGCTGAAGCCCGCGCTGACATTATAGTCTTCAAACGCGATAATCACACCATACAGGGGGATGTAGCAAAAAATAAAAGTAATTACTACGCCAGGCAATAACATGGCATAGTATTGCCACTGGCTTTTTATTGTTTCCGCAAAGGATTTTTTCTTCATATTATAAGCTCCTTTATCAGTTATATGTCTCATTGACCTCTGCAGTCGCCTGGCTTCCTCCTGCCGTGAGCCACTGCTCCACAATTGTATCAAAATAATCCACCGGCTGGTCTCCAATGATAATCTTGGTGAAGCCCTCAATCAGGATATCGTTCAGCGTACTTCCTGCCTGCTGCAGGGTCGGCGTCTGAGCGCCCCACATAGCGTCCTTCACATACTGTTCATTGTCCACATATTTTTTGGCAATCCCGTAGGTAGATCGGTCATTCCCCTGCTGGATCCAGTCTCCTACGCCGTTTACATCCTGGTTCTCCACCCAGTTGACACAGCTGTTGAACTTAGACACATTCTTGCCAAGCTCCGAGGTGTCTACCTCTTCCCCTGCCAGATAACGGTCCACTGCATCCTTGATCTGAATATACTGGTTATAGTCCGTCATAGGGTTGATCACACGCGTCCCACGCACAATATTAGGATAATTGTTATCATACAGGCTGTATATAAACTCAGTCGACTCCCCTCCTTCTACGGCATCATCCATCATATAACAGAAGAAGTTAATAATCTTCATGGCCGCTTCCGGATTCTTGCACTGGCTGCTGATGACCACATAACCTCCATTATTGAACGGTATGCCCGCTTTGACCGGAGAGCCATCCTGCGTTGGGATCTCATACGGATAGAAGATGGCTTCCGGTCCCAGGTTGGTGAGCAGGTCAGGCATCGGGTTGTAGCTGAACCAGTGGTCAAACGCTATAACGCCACAGTTTCCATTGATCATATCCTGGAACATTTTATCCGAATCCATAGTCGTAAAGTTCGAATTAATAATCCCTTCTTTATACCATTCTGCATACTGTGCAAGCGCTTCCTTCATCTGCGGCTGTATGCTGCCATAACCCAGGGTTCCGTCCTCCTGTTCCACCCAGATTCCCGGATTTGCTCCCCAGGACAGCGCGACTTTGAAGAAAATATCCAGGTTCTGGTTATCGGGAAGGGCGTAGCCGCCGTACTTCTCTGCAAAGGTCGTCGCAATCTCAATGACATCGTCCATCGTCTCAGGAGCATCAAACCCGCATTCCTGCATCCAGTCCTGACGGATCCAGATATACTTGAACTGGTCGATAATGCCGTAGTTCATTTGAGGAATGCCATACAGGGAACCGTCAAAGCATCCCGTCTCCCAGGTATCCTTATTTTCTTCCCAGTAACTCTTGAGCGTATCAGAAGCATAACGCTCAAAGACATCATCCAGGTTCATGATCAGACCCGCTTTGTACAGCGTCGTCAGCCTGGAAGAATCCACATAAAACACATCTGCAAGATCAGCGTCAGCAATCGCGAGATTCAGTTTCGTACCATAATCATTGCTGACCCATTTGTTCCGCAGGTCGATATTGAAGCGGTCCTTATAAGCCTGATACCACGGATTGTTCTGGTAGTCATCACTGCCCTGAAAGCTCGTCCCGCTGTTTTCCTCTACCATCGTCGTAATCACTACCGTTTCATCATAGGGAGCCCAAATATCCTCAGGGGGCTCCACTGCCTCGCTGATAAAGCCTGCACTGCTCGTATCAGGCTTTTTTACAAGGCTGAACGGGCCGACAATGCCAAGCAGCATCACGATGGACAGCACGATGGCGGCAGTCCATTTTACATTGCGCATAATTTTTTCCTCCTTCATTCATATGACTTTACTTTGATGCGCCACTATCACAGTACTTATATTATATATCCGTCAAATTGCCGGATAAATGTCTAAAACAGGCAATAACATGTGAATAAAACATGTCAAAATGAATGAAAAAATGTCAAAATATCCGCTTTTTATTTTACGCTGTCCGCCCGGTATTGTCTTGGACTCACGCCCAATGTCCTTTTAAACGCTTTGGAAAATACAAGAGGATCACTGTAGCCAACACTCTGGGATATCTCTTTGACAGGAAGCGCTGTGCTGGTAAGAAGCCGGGCAGCTCTGTGCATGCGGTAATCGATCAGGAAAGTCTGAACCGAGCGGTTCATCTCTTCCTGGAAGATATGGTTCAGATGCGTACGGGAGATACCGACATGGTCCGTAATATCGGAAACGGTGATTCCGCGCATATATGCTTCATTGATATAGTCAATGGCCTGGTTGATGTATGCATTACTGACAGGCGCGCTCTGCTGCAGGCTTTTATTCTGGGAAAGCCGCGAATAATTGCGGCAAAGAATAGACAGAAGTTTTAGAAGTACCGATTCCCGGTAAAAGTGATCGGCACAAGTTTGTGTTGTATGCTCAAACAGGCTGCTGAAACAGTCCATATATTCACCAGCATCCGGAGCCGGAAATATCAGACGGTTTCTGGTAAATCCGCACTGCTTCAAAATGGACTTCGCTTCATACCCTTTGATCCCAATCCAGACATAACTCCACGGATCCACACTATCCGAACAATAAACAACGGTTTCATTCGGGCAGACTAAAAACATCTGCCCGCGGGAAAGGGGCCAGGTATTCCCGTTGACGGAATAGAAGCCCTGACCGGACATGATAAAATGGATGATATATTCATCCCGTTTTCCGGAAAAGACATGATAAGGCTTACACTCTTCACGTCCCGCATGAATCAGTGCGATCTCTGTGGGAGTTTCCTTTAAATTATCCAGGCATGTGTAATTTTTATTATCTGTAAATTGGATTCTATGCATATCCGCAGCTCCTCTTTCCTTATCACATTGGTATCCGGCGCCTGGCCCATATCAGACTGACTGCTCTGAATATTATTATAGACGAACTGCGCTGAAATGTCTAATGTCTGTTATCCGGTCTTTGCAAACAGGGAGCAGATACCGCTTTTATGATACCGTTCGATCACATCTTCCAAGCATCCGCGATTGACATTCAGATACTCTGCCTGACAGTCCAGGCACATATACTCCTTCGCCGACCTGCAGAACAGCTTCCGATGCAGGGCAATCTCATCAGACATCAATCGGTTCCCACATACCTTACAAAAATGGTCTGTCATCTTTTGGACACCACCTTACATCTGTAGACTTTGCTACCATGCGCCGCTACCGTCTCGGAAAACATCTCTGTCTTTATGCCGACCGTCTCATGTTCGATACAGTCATAAATCTCCAGTTCTTTTCCCGCATGGACGGTAAAGCCCATATCGTAAAAATCCACGGCAACCTTCGTGGGAACATCTCCCATATTAAACATGGCGACTGCAATATCTCCATTGGATAAAAACTTGACCAGTGTAAATGCGTCCGGACTGTTGGATTCACAGTTCACCTGGAAAGGAGCCCTGCATTCGATATCCTGATTGATAGCGATCAGGTCCCGATTCAAAAGAATCTTCTTTGTCTCTTCTGTAAGGTTCCGGACATCACACCCGATCATCAGGGGGGAGTTCATCATCGCCCACAGAGCAAAATGCGTCTGGTATTCTTCATCGGTACATCCTCCGGCAGAGATATATTCATTGCCGCCCTTTCCATGCATGCCAACTACCAGCATATCCATATCATTATGGCAGTAAGGCCCTGAAAACGGCTGTTTTTCCAGCTGAGAAAGAGCAATGTCTTTTATGGACGCCCAGGAATCATTGATATCCACGGTAGAGCGGAACAGATGCGCTCCTGTGGAACGAATCCAGTCATATACAGAATCGGTTCCCCACTGGCATGCGGAAAATACAATATCTCTTCCGGAATTTGCCAGAGCCATCCCCATCCGACGGTACAGCGTCCTGCCATCCTGATGCTGCGGTTTAAAGCAGTTGTCATATTTCAGATAGTCCACGCCCCATTCAGCAAACTGCCCGGCATCTTCAAATTCATGCTCAAAGCTGCCCGGATAATCCGCGCAAGTTCTGGTTCCGCAGCAGCTGTACATACCGAATTTAAATCCCTTTTCATGGATATAATCCGCCAGCGCCTTGATTCCTCCGGGGAATTTTTCCGGATCTGCTACCAGTTTCCCTTCCTGATTGCGCTCCTTCAGGCTCCAGCAGTCGTCAATCACCACATATTCATACCCTGCTTCCAGAAGCCCCTGCACTTTCATGGCGTCTACGGTTTCTTTGATCAGATCTTCATTGATCATTTCAGTAAATGTATTCCACGAATTCCATCCCATCGGCGGAACTGCGCACATTGCTTTTCTTGTCATTCTTTTAATCTCCTTTTTCTGTTTTCTTTCTTCTTTATCCCGATTCTATAATATATTTTCAACCTTTTAAATGGTAAGAACGTGCCGTATATGGTAAATTCTTGTCTTTTCCGAATAGCCATGATAGAATAAAGGACAATCGAACCTGCATCTTGTATCCGAACAGGAGGCTTTACTTATGATTCAGTCAATCCCCCGCCGTTCCATCGGCTTCTATTTCACCTCAGACCTGCCCTTTCTGACTTTAAAAGGAGTTGGACTCCATTACGTTGATACTCATGAATATTCCTGGGACAACCGGCACCGCACGGACGAACTGTGCCTGATCCAGTACTGTGTGGATGGAGAAGGCGCATTGGAGTCAGACGGGATTCGCTATTCCATCCGACCAGGAGACGCCTTTGTCCTTGACATTCCAGGAGAAAACCATTATTACCTTCCTGCACAGGCAGCTTATGGTGAATTCCTCTATTTAGAATTTTCCAAAGAGTGCCTCCCGCTGATGCGTAAGATCTATCAGTACGCGGGTCCCGTCCTGCATCTCGCGCCCGAATCCGGGCTGGTTGAGCAAATGTTTTCTATCTATCAGAAAGCTCTGGGAAATGAATTAAAGACTTTTTTTGAAAATACGAAGGTCGCCTATCAACTGTGGATGGATCTTACCTCCTACGCGCTTACCTGTTCCAGTAATGAAATCACAAAAACAGATCATGCAAAAATGTTTATCGACCAAAACTATTATAAGACGGATCTGAATCTGGATGTGGTGGCAGAACATGCCGGAATGTCGAAATATTATATGTGTAAAGAATTTCATAAAAAATACGGCATTTCACCCGGGAAATACTTAAGGGAACTCCGTATTACCCAAGCCTGCCGCCTGCTGACCACCAATTCAGATCATACGATACAGGACATCGCGTTGATGGTGGGATATTCCAATAATAATTATTTTGGAAAGGTTTTCAAAGCTGTCAAAGGAATTACACCGGATCAGTTCAAAAAACAGTCAACCCATTATGATTTTGTCCGCGCAGTGTATGAGACTCCAAGGCATATCTATATACCAGAGGATATGAAAGAATGAGAAAAGATTGATACATGACAATCAGGGCTGGCGTTTTCAACTCAAAAGTCTTAGGCTTCGTCCATTTCGGATATATGAAAAGCAGGTACAGCCACGATACCTGCTTTTCTTTATATTGCATAATAATCTATGTTTCAATCAGCTTGGCATGTGCTCAGTCAGGCATCTGATCCTTCAGGATTATGATAGCCATTCGGATTCTGAGACTGCCATCTCCAGGAATCTGCACACATCTCTTCAATACCATATTCCGCTTCCCAGCCAAGTTCTGCTCTGGCCTTTTCCGGATTACAGTAACAAGTGGCAATATCTCCCGCTCTGCGCGGCTTAATTTCGTAGGGCAGTTCCCGACCACATGCTTTACTGAAAGCCGCCACCACCTGCAGAACGCTGTAACCATGTCCTGTACCCAAATTGTAGATCCAAACTCTTTTTTCTTCTTTAAATTTCTCCAGTGCTTTCACATGACCTCTTGCCAGATCTACCACATGAATATAATCACGTACACCAGTTCCATCCGGAGTATCGTAGTCATTGCCAAACACACCGACACATTTCAGTTTTCCGATTGCTACTTGTGCCACATAAGGCAGCAAATTATTGGGAATACCTTTTGGGTCCTCACCAATCCTGCCAGACTTATGAGCCCCGATTGGATTAAAGTAACGAAGCAGAATCACATTCCATTCCGGATCGGATTTTTGGATATCCATCAACACCTGTTCCAGCATGGTCTTGGTCTGTCCGTATGGATTAGTCGGTGACTGTTTCGGACAGTTCTCTGTGATTGGAATCTCAAGAGGATCACCATATACTGTTGCAGAAGAACTAAAGATAATATTCTTCACACCGTTCTTCCGCATAGTATCACACAGAAGCAGTGTTCCTGTCATATTGTTGTAATAGTATTCAATGGGTTTAGCTACCGACTCCCCCACTGCCTTATAGCCTGCAAAATGAATGACCGCATCCGGCTTCTCAGCCTTAAAGATTTCATCGATCTTCGTCTGCTCCAGAAGGTCCACCTCATAAAACTTCAAAGTCTTTCCTGTTATCTCCTGTACACGTTCCAGTGCTTTCTCACTTGCATTGTACAAATTGTCGACAACGACTACTTCATAGCCTTCATTCAGAAGTTCCACACAAGTATGGCTTCCGATATACCCGGCGCCACCTGTAACCAAAATTTTCATACGCTCCATCTTTCCTAAAGATTATTAGTTACAATCATTCAGGTATCTTATATTTTTCTCCGTCATATTCATTACCCCCAATGATTGAAAACCCGTTTTACAACTATGTATTATCCTATAATACATCTTTTTGATTTTAAAGAGTAAAAACGTATATCGAATGGTAAATTTTTGTACAAGCTATTGTATTTCCACTATCCATTTACTTCAACTGTCCTCCAAAAAATTCTACTCACACAGTAACGCATCTATATTATCAAATTGGCTTTTATTTATAGAGAGACTTCTATATCACGTTCAGAGCGAGATTCGCCTGAGTAACTCAAAACCCACTTCGTGAATTTTGCTTACCCGGCAATCTCGATGGGGATTCCGCTCCCCATACCCTCGGCTATGGCACATTTCAGGAAATGTGCATCTGGCTCCTGTAATACAGTCACAGCGTACCGGTTCCACCGGCGCGGGAAAGGAAACATATGGCAAGACCCAAAAAAGAAAAAAAACTACGGCATAGTCATCAAATCATGCTCCGCCTCACAGATACAGAATATGAGATCATCGCAGAAAATGCAGGAAACGCAAATCTCCCACTTGCAGAATACGCCAGAAAACAAATCATGAACAAAAGAGTCATTGTAAAGTATGAAATCGTAGCAGATGTGCCGGAATTAAAGAAACTGACCAGCGAATTTGGCAGAATTGGAAATAATCTGAATCAGATTGCCAGACATTTCAACCAGGGCGGCATCCATTCACAGGAAATGAGAAAGTCCATTCAACAATGCATCGCCAGAATCTATGAAATGAAATATGAAGTGACAAAGATGGCAGGAGATTTTCATGGCAATACTGAAACATATCGCAAGTAAGAACGCAGATTACGGAGCCGCACAGCGGTATCTGATTTTCCAACATAACAAGTATACCGGAAAACCCATAACAGATGAAAACCTGAATATGATACTCCAGGAAGAATATTACCTAGACGGCATCCATTGTGATCCGTTTACCTTTGATATGGAGTGTATGGAACCGAACGCCCATTTTCACAAAAACCAGAATTACAATGAGATCAAATCCCATCATTACATTATCAGCTTTGATCCAAAAGACAGAGAAGAAAATGGACTGACCGGAGAACAGGCACAGAAGCTGGGGCTGGAATATGCCCGAAAGAATTTCCCTGGACATCAGGCTCTGGTCTGCACCCACATGGACGGCCATAATGGAAGCGGCAATATCCATGTACACATCATCATCAATAGTCTCCGAAAATATGATGTGGAACGGCAGAACTTCATGGAACGTCCATGCGATTCCCACGCCGGTAATAAGCATCATCTGACAAAAAAATATCTGGTTCATCTGAAGCAGTCTCTGATGGATCTATGCCTTCGGGAGCATCTTAATCAGGTTGACCTGCTCACTCCTGCCGAACGCAAAATAAGTGAAAAAGAATACTGGGCAGAACGCCGCGGTCAGAAGAAACTGGATGAACAAAATAAAAAGATGATCGAAGATGGTGTAAACCCGCGTACTACCAGATTCCAGACACAGAAAGAATACCTTCGTCAGTCCATAGATCGGGCCGCTTCCAGCGCCTGCAATCTAGAAGAATTTCAACAGCTGCTTTTACAGGAATATAAGATAAAGCTGAAAATAAGCCGTGGCAGATTCAGCTATCTGCATCCAGGGCACACAAAACCAATCACGAGTCGAAAGCTGGGAACTCGCTATGAAGAAAAATATCTCCTGAAGCTTTTTGAGGAAAACAGCAGAACCGAAAAGGCAAAGGAGAAGAACGACGAGCAGAAGAACACTATTGAAAGACCATACTCCATACTGATCATCCAATCAGAGCTTCAGCTTGTGACAGATTTACAAAATTGTGTCAAAGCCAGAGAGAATGCAGCTTATGCGCAGCAAGTCAAACTCAATAATCTAAAAGAAATGGCAAAAACCATAGCCTATATACAGGAACAGGGCTACGGCACAAGAGAGGAACTGGAATCCGCTTTTTTGGAAGTGAAAAACGCTACCGCGTCTTCCAGAAAGTCATTAAAAACGATTGAAGACAGACTTCGCAGCGTAAACGAACAGATTCATTATACTGGTCAATACCTTGCCAATAAATCCATCTATACCCAATTTTGCAGATCCAGTAACAAAGGCCAGTTCCGGAAAGAGCACTCTGCAGAAATCTCTCTCTACGAAGCCGCCCGGAATTTCCTGCGGGAACATTCCTCCGACAGAAAGATCCCCTCCATGCGTTTATTAAAAGAAGAAAAAGACGCATTGATGAAACAGAAAAAAGCAGCGAAGGAAGCATATCATGATCATCATCAAAATCAAAAAGCACTGAAGATCAGATGTGCCAACGTCGCCGCCCTTCTGGATCAGACGCATTCCCTGCAGTTGACATCCACAACAGAACATGAGAACCGAGTGTTCTCCTAATCTTCTCTTTTCTTCTTTATGCTCTCCATAAACGTTTTGACGATTGCCCGCTCTTCCAGCTTCAGCCCGTTCCACAAGCATAACAGTTCTTTCTGTTCCTCTGAAAGATCGGGCAGTTCGTCGCTGCCTGCAAAAAACTGAGAGATAGTGATTCCAAATGCATTACAGATTTTTTCGATCGTGGACAGCGTAGGCATATTCACGCCATTCACGATATCAGATAATGCTGATTGTGAAATTCCTGTTAAAGAGGACAGACGGTATCTGCTAATCTCACCCGACTTGCAGAGTTCCTGAATCCGTGCCGGAACATATTCTTCCAATACCAAGCATTATCCACCTCTTTTCCGAAGTATACTAATGCTATTGTACGTTCAGCAAGGGAAAATTATTAGAACCAAATTCCCTGATTAAATACTTATTTAAAGAGAAGTATATTCACAAAAAATAAAGCCCTACAAACCGGCACATCAAAAATCTGACATGATATCAGTAAAAAGCAATCTCATTTCCATCCAGATAAAGATGAAATCTATCCGGATCATTTTTTATGTCCAATTCTTCATCATACTCGTCAGTAACAAATTGAATATTACAGACAGGTTCCCCCTTTTCGATATTGTCACGCACAAAATATACCTTAATATCCAAACCAGACGGATAACCGTTCACGCTGGTCATAAACTTCATGGAATGGAAAGCATTTTCCTGGCACATATGAATGACTTCCCTTGCAAATGCTTCTTTATCATCAATTCTTCTGCTGTTTGCAATCACTGTCAAATAGTAATAATTATTTGCAGATATACTGTTTATTAAATCTGGTACTTCTGAGTAATCTTCCCTCCATCGCTTCATCTTTCCGATTCCGTAAAGAGCAATGACTGTTACACAAAAAGTAACTGCCATGCAGATAAACATACTTTTTTCTTTTTTCACATTATAACCTCCAACATTTTCTCCATAAAATCATAGTCCATTTTGTTCCATGTTGCAATAGTCCATTCTGTTCTATTTATAATCAACCTATGGGAGAATCAAAATGATTGAAGTGTATTTGAAATGTATCAGAGATTTGCGGGAAGACCATGATTTAAAACAGGAAGATCTGGCAAAGATCCTTAATATCAGCCAGAGAACATATTCTCATTACGAAAACGGAACCAGAAAAATCCCTCTGGATATCATTGTCGCACTTGCCGATTATTACTACTGTTCCGTGGACTACCTGCTGGGCAGAACAAAGAAAAAAGAAATCAATAAATAACTCTGTTAAAAAGAGAGAAGCAGCTGCCCTATTGCGCAGATACTTCTCTCTTCTTTTTATTTCCGTCGCCGCTCCATATCTTCTGACACCTCCGTCTGTTGTCCCTGCTTCCCGCTCTTTCCGGTTTCGGCTCAGACGTTCTTCCCTTCCGACGCAGACTGAAGATACTATGCCTCTATCTCAAGCACAGATCCCGTCAGACCAACAGGATTAATGTTCGATGGATAGAGAATTCTCACAACGAAATCTCTTTTCGCCCCATATTAGATTCCACCTCTTTTTCATGTATAATCTACCCATAGAAATAAATATTTTTCCTACAAATTATGATTATGAGAAAAGG
>CAMWMT010000009.1 GCA_947175375.1 uncultured Clostridiaceae bacterium
GTTTTTAATGGTGATCTTAAATGGATGGCAGAAGCTGTCGGAAACATTCTGAAAAACTGCATAGATCATACGCCTGCGGGCGGAAAAATTGAGATTGCCGCCAGAGAAACACCGCTTATGGAAGAAATTGTGATCATGGACAACGGGAAGGGAATTGCGGCCAAAGACCTGCCGCATCTGTTTGAACGTTTTTACCGGGGTGACAATACGGTTTCCAATCATGTAGGAATTGGTCTTGCTTTGGCTAAAATGATCGTTGTACGTCAGGATGGAACGCTGACGGCAGAAAATCGGAGAACAGGCGGCGCAAAATTCACTATCCGATTAAGAAAAGGGGCTGTGTAATACATGGCCCTTTTGTTATGTGACTTTTTTGTAATGAAATTGTCATGATACAGTCACTTTCCCATGCTATTTTATACTCATGAACGAAAAGATTTGCAGACAATAAAATGTATAACGAGTGAGCACGCCATTATGTATCATGAAAGATGGCAGATGAATGTGCTCACGAGTATAAAAGAAATTATCAATACAGGGAGAATGATCTATGGAAATTTTAAGGGTCGAGAACATACGCAGGGTCTATGAGACACAAGGGAAACCCGTCCACGCCCTCAGGGGGATTTCTTTTTCGGTGAAAAAAGGAGAATTCATAGCGGTGGTCGGAGCATCCGGTTCTGGCAAATCAACGCTGCTCCATATCCTGGGAGGCATTGACAGACCTACCTCCGGCAAGGTATATGTGGACGGTCAGGATGTGTATGAGCAGAATGAAGAGGAACTGGCGATCTTCAGAAGACGTCAGGTAGGGCTGATCTATCAGTTCTATAACCTGATTCCTGTACTGACTGTGGAAGAAAATATTACGCTGCCGGCAAGGCTGGACGGCAGGCGTGTCAACAGGGAAAGACTTGCCGGACTTCTGAAAGAGCTGGGACTGGTAAAAAGAAGAAAGCATCTTCCGGGACAGTTATCCGGTGGTCAGCAGCAAAGGACATCCATTGGAAGGGCACTGTTTAACGCCCCTGCCATTGTACTGGCAGATGAACCTACAGGAAATCTTGATTCCCGAAATGCTGAAGCCATCATGCAGCTGCTCCGCTCTGCCAATCGCACCTATAAACAGACAACGATCGTGATCACTCATGACAGAGAGATCGCAATGATGGCAAACCGGATTTTGGAGATTCAGGATGGCAGACTGATAAGGGATGAGGTGATCGGATAATGAGAGTCATATTTACAATCACTTTACGGGAATTAAAGAAAAGCCGCAAACGTACCCTGATGACCGTTCTGACGATCATTCTGTCTGTCAGCATGATGACCGTTGTCTTGTGCGGCGCATGGTCTGTACTCGGCTTTCTTCAAGAAAAAGAAAAGGCATACGGCGGTGATTATGAATATAGCATAAGCGGGTTATCCTGCAAACAGATGGAACAACTGGCAGGAATGGAAAATGTAGCAGATGTTTCAGCAATCGAATTTATTGGCAGCAGCTTTTATGGGGAAAAAGGTAATAAAAGCCTCCTTGCAATCGCGGGAGTCAACGACAGATTTATTCAGAATTTTGCTCTGGAACCATATCTTCTTAAGGGGCGTTACCCTGTGAATGAAAATGAAATCGCATTATCCACGGATTTTCTGGAAGCCAACGGCCTTCCCTTATCTGTAGGAGATACATTATCCTTGTCCATAGGAAAGCGGATCTGGGACGAGATTGACGCAGAGCTTTATGGTTTGACAAACTATATGGGAGAGCTGGAAAGTTTTCATGCAGTATGCGAAAAGGAATATACAATTGTCGGAATACTCTCGGACATGAATGATTCTGGAGTCGCAAGATCGTTCAACGCTTTTACAGCCATTGACAGTTCTGAAGAAGAAGCTAATCTGACAGCATATGTGACATGTACAAAGATATCAAAAGATATCTATGAGCAGGCAGAGCAAAATGCAGCTGCTCTGGAAACTGAAGTGTTGAAATACCATTCCGAACTGCTGATGTATTATGGCGTGACCAGAGGAAAAGGAGCTTTGAAAATCTCTCTGGCTATTACGATGGTCATCCTGTTGATCATGGCTGCATCGGCGGCAATGATCAGTAACATTCTGTCCATTTCTTTACAGGAAAGGCTGAAAGCCCTGGGGATGCTCTCCAGTGTGGGAGCCACCGGACGCCAAAAGCGGGCAAGTGTG
Organism: uncultured Clostridiaceae bacterium; assembly: GCA_947175375.1. Lineage (GTDB taxonomy): Bacteria > Bacillota > Clostridia > Lachnospirales > Lachnospiraceae > Hominiventricola. Next base: position 2,203 of record CAMWMT010000009.1, read on the forward strand.
GCGTTTGAGGCATTTTTGCTTGGCGCAGCCGGAATCCCGCTGGGTCTGATGGCAGGCATAGGATTGACTGCCGGACTGTTGTCCATCATCCGAAAATGCTTTCAGACTATGTTTACATTTGGAAGGGTCACGCTGATATTGAGATGCCATGTGCTGATCCTGCTGCTCTGTTCCGGAGCCGCAGCCACGGCGCTGGCGTTGGCATGTACGTCGCCCGGAAGGATCGCGGGAAAGGTAACCGTAATCGACGTTCTGCGCCAGACAAGCATCTATCATTTGGACAAAAAGATAAGGAACCGAAATATCGTTTCACTGTTTTTTGGAGTGTATGGTGCGCTGGCTTCCAGAAATATCCGGCGAAACCCCAAGCGGTTCCGCGCGATCACAGGTTCTGTCATGGCAGCGGTGATCCTTGGATTATCCTTGTACAGTTTCGCTGATTTTATGATCTACCAGGCTTCCATGGATATCGGGGAAGATGGTTCCTGCTATTATGATGTTTTTTTAGCGCTTCCCGCAAAGGAACTGCCGGATGTGGTCAGCGCCCTTGCAAAGAATCATATTTCCGCAGATATTTCTTATTTTTATGAACGATACATGGAGGCTGATTTTGCAGAAGAAGAAATCAATCCCGGAATGTCCGGATACTTTTTCGGAGGAGAGAAGAATACGGCTGAAATATATGTAATCGGTCTGGATGAGGATCATTTTATTTCCCTTTGCGAAGAAAATGGAATTGATGCGGCAAAATATCATACCACAGACAGCAGGGGGATTCTGTTCAACAATGCCACAGGAAATTATGGAAGGAATCCAAATAAGATCATAACCGGCGCTCCCTTCCGCCTTCAGGATGGAACTGTGCTGAATCTACGGTATGACGAAACCAGTGTCCCTGCAGTCACAATAATGAATGTTCTGGAAGGAGATCATGCAAAGATCTATTCCATGGCAGTCCGCGACAGAGCAGTCCTTGTCGTTCCACTGTCCTGTTTTGATTCCTTTATGGATGAAGAAGATTATGTCACAGTCATCATGAATACACCACTGCATAAAGAAGCAAAAGAATGTTTGAGCGATATGGGATATTTTCAGGTGATAGATATAGCCGCTCAAACAGAAAATTCCCGGCAGGTATTTCTTCTGCTGAAACTGGCAGTCTGCGTCTTTGTCACATTTATGACAGCAGTCATCAGCTTAAATGTATGCAATACGGTTTCACATACCATTTATATGAGGAGAAATGAGTTTGCCATTCTATGCTCGGTCGGCATGTCGGAAAAGGGGCTGAAAAAAACGCTGCTGATAGAGGCAGCGCTGTATGGAATAAAGGCATTGATGATCGCAGAACCGGTCAGTCTGTTGATTCACTTTATGATGTATCGTTTTATCTCAGATGCAATGAATCCGTTTGTCTTCTATGTGAACTGGCGCGCATATGGAATCGCAACAGCAGCGGCGGCAACAATCATAGTGGCAGAAATGATATTTTCCATGCATGGAATTAAAAAGCTGGAAATTGCGCAGGAATTGAAGAAAGATGGATAAAAACAGAAAAAAATGCCTGGACTGTCAAGCTCAGGCATTTTTATCATTCTTTCGTTTCCCGTCATACTCATCCAGAAAATGGTGCTTCACGCCATTTTGTTTATAGGCGATCAGCGTATCCAGATGGACGTTTTCCACACTTTTGAAGATATTTTTCTCCACATAGGGGTTTACCTGCTTTAATGTTTTGATCAGTTCCTTTATCTCCAGCCGTTTGGAAAGGTTCTCTTCATTATTGTAATTCGTACAGGCATCTGTGAACTTGCAGGCACACTGAAGGAAATGGAGTCCGTTATAATCCCTCCATGCCTTAATGTCCTCTTCCCGAACCAGATACAGAGGGCGGATCAGCTCCATGCCTTCAAAATTCGTGCTGTGCAGCTTCGGCATCATGGTCTGGATCTGCGCTCCGTAAAGCATCCCCATGAGGATCGTCTCGATCACATCATCATAGTGATGTCCCAGCGCAATCTTATTGCATCCAAGTTCTTTTGCAAAATGATAAAGGTTCCCCCGTCTCATCCTGGCACACAGATAACAGGGAGATTTTTCTATATCATACACAATATCAAAGATCTCTGTTTCAAAGATAGTAATCGGTACGTTCAGGCTCCTTGCATTTTCTTCAATCATTCTCCGGTTTTCTACATTATATCCCGGATCCATCACCAGGAATTTCACTTCAAAATCAAATTTGTTATGCAGTTTTAATTCCTGAAAGCATTTTGCCATGAGCATGGAATCTTTTCCGCCGGAGATGCAGACTGCGATCACATCCCCCGGTTTTACCAGCTCATATGTGTTGATCGCCTTTGTGAATCTTGACCAGATCGTTTTTTTGAATTTTTTTCTCAGGCTCTGCTCCACGTCCTTTGCCTTGTCCGGCTCCTGTGAAATACCCATATGCTTCATCCCTTTTCCGGTTAAAATTGTGTGATTTATTGTAAATATGGATCAGGCTCTCTCAATCTTGCACCTGTGCTCTTTTGTCTCTTTATCATAGTGAATCCCCACAAGAAGGAGGTCTCCCTGATATTCCTCCAATACTTTCGTATATTGTCTCTCTTTAATTTGAGAAATTGCTCCTTCCACGGACTGATTCCATTTTAATTCCACTACCATTGCCGGTTTGTCTGAATACTTCCTTGGAAGAAATATGATGTCTGCATATCCTTTTCCGGATGGCATTTCACGAATCAGCGTATATTCTTTTACGGCATTATAATACGCAAGTGTGATCACACAGCTCAAAGAATTTTCATTGTTATAAGTCAATATGGAAGTATTCATTAAATGCACAGACTCAACCCCTTTTGCAACAGCCTGCTCATCCATATTCCAAGTTGCTTTCAAGAGTTCATCAGAAGCACGAATTGCATCTATTACATACTCCCATCCCGAATCTTCCATCGCGTTCACAAATTCGCTCTTTACTTCTTCATTTGGTATACTAACTTCCTGATGCTCCGCATCATAGGACAAATATCCCAAATGCACCAGCAAAGTCAGAATATCATCTCTGCTTTTAAAGGATATCATATCATTCTGGAATTTTGCCGGATTCACTACACAAGAACCTCCCGCCAGCATCTTTGTCACATCATCTTTGAGACCATCAAAATTCATATTGATGTATCCTTTTAAAGATTCATATGTCTCTGTATTTGTCCAGTAATTACCAATCCGCCTTCTGCGGATTGAGTCCACTACCGATTTGGGATTATAGATATGCAGTCCTTCTCCCAGCCTGTATCCGTCATACCACTGTCTGGCTTTTTCAAAATCCATATGATATTTCTCATATAACCCACATACCTCTGATTCTGTAAAACCAACATATTCTGCCAGTACATCCGGCTCCAGCATGGTAAACTCATCAAAATTATTCAATGCAGATTCTGTCCCATATTTTTTTACAGGAAGAATTCCTGTAAGATACGCAAGTTTTACAAATTTTTTGGAAGGAGCATCTTTAAACAACCCCCTGAGGAAGCCAATATATTCTTCCTGTACTTCCTCATCATATCTGTTTTCCCGAAAAACAGCATCCCACTCATCTATGATAATGACGAATTTTATTCCATGAACCTTGTTTACCTGAGACAGTACAGAATTCAATTGTAAAATATCCTCTGGAAAACATTCCGGATAGCATTCTTTTAGTTCTCTGATCACAGTCTTCTGCAGCGTTGATACAATACCCGCTCCATCTTTTGTCTGGTTCCGAAAAGAGTTGATATCCATATGAATCACATCATATTGATTCCTGTGCTGTTCATAATCTTTTTTCTCCGCAATCTTCCTGTTCTGAAACAGCTTTGATGAATCACAGCTTTTATCGTAATATGCCACCAGCATTTCTGCAGTCACTGATTTTCCAAAACGCCTTGGTCTGCTTACACAAATATATCTCTGTTCAGAATCCAGCACAGAGTTGGTATATTCCAGCATCTCTGTCTTATCAACATAAATCTGTGAACGTAATGCACTTTGAAATCCTTCATTTCCCGGATTCAGATAAATTCCCATATGTTACACCGCCCTAACGTTTTTCACTGTCTCTATACTGCCACTTTCCAACTCGTTCCTCTGTTACCATATATCATATGTAACCACTTTTCATCAGAAAGCTGATGACCTGTGCGCACATCAGTGCGTTTCCTATTATATCATACCATTTCAGCGGAATACAAGCGTCCTGCTGATTTTACAAGCCTCTTCCAAACCATCCCTCCAAAACCTGTTTGTCTTTCGCCACGACATAACCGCTTCCTCCTCTTCCCTTTACATCTTCTACCATGGTGGCGATCAGGATCGGATGTTCCGCGGTATCATCCGCTGTCAAAACGACGAACCATCCAAGTTCCGTGCCGGAGGTGTCATCTTTAGATGCTTTGATCTCTGCGGTTCCTGTTTTTCCTGCCAGAAGAATATCTTCCCGGTGTGCCGCATATCCCGTTCCATGCGGGTCATTTACCACCTTTTTGATTCCCTCCAGTACAAGATCCGCCGTTTCCGCGGAAAAAGCACCTGGAATCCAATACTCTGGCTGAGTCTTTTGACGATAGACCAGATACGGCTTTATCATATTTCCTTCATTGCAAAAGGCAGTATAGATGCATGCTAAGTGCAGCGGATTCACCAAAATCTGCCCTTGTCCATATCCGCTGTCCGCCAACTGTATCTCCGTTTCGATATTCTCCGTATTAGAATACTGCGATTTTGACATGACGATCTCAAATGGCAGTTCCTCCTGAAATCCTAATCTTAACAGAGAATCTTTCATCTCTTTCGCGCCGATCTTCAGGGCTGCTTTTGCAAAATAAATATTATCCGAATAGATCAGTGCATTTTCCAGAACGACCGGCTCATATGCATGAAGTGTCGTTACATGATAGGAACCCCAGGAAGTATCCTTCTGCCAGCTTAACCCTACATTCCCATAATCCTCACTGGGATCAATGGCTCCCGATTCCAGACCGATTGCTGCCGTGACCGGCTTTAGGGAAGAACCAGGACACCATGCCTGACGGAAACGGTTATACAATGGTTTGGCTTCGTCTTCGTTCAGCGCCGTCCATTTCTCACTGGATAATCCCCTGATAAAATCATTATTGTCATAGGACGGCGTACTGACCAGTGCCAGTACTTCCCCTGTATACGGATCCATCGCCACGGAGCAGCTTTTATCTTCCTGAAACTGTTCATATAGGATTTTTTGAAGTTCCGAATCAATGGTCAGCTTTATATTTTGTCCATGCTCAACCATGCGGCAGGCTAGTTCTTTTTTCTCGTTCCCTTCAGAATCCACAATATAGATCCGGCATCCATTTTGTCCCTTTAATTCACTTTCGAACAGCCCCTCCGCCCCGCTTCTTCCTATTACACTGGCGGCAGTGTACCCCTCTCCGGCATGTTTTTCCAGGTCTTCCGCCGTGACGCTCTGTACATAGCCGACCAGATGTGCCGCCGCATCACCCAATGGATAAGTCCTTATCTCTGTATCAGAGATCATGACTCCCGGTATCTCCAGCAGTTGCTGCTGCCTTTCATGCTCTTTTACTGATTCTTCCTCCGGTTCCAGTGACATCAGTTCCAGTTCTTCTACCTTCCGCAATGTTTTGATGGGAACAAAAGAGTCCTCCTTCACCCATTTAGCCGATAATTTCTTTTCAATTTCTTCCCGGTCCATTTCCAGCAGAACTGCGATCTGATCTAATGCATCCTCCTGATTTTCCAGTTTTCCCGGAACGATCCCCACGGAAGACGCAATGCCCTTCCCTGCGAGAGTCCATCCATTCCTGTCTGTTATTTCTCCCCTTTTTGCCTGCGTAACAGATACCCTTACTTTATCTGTGGAAGATAATCCCGGATAAATCAGGGAATCCTTCCACTCCAGTCGGTACCCTTCTTCACTTTTCAGGAAAAAAGCCTCATTCTCAAAGCTGATCTCTCCTGCGACCGTGTCAAAGCTTGTCTGATACTGCACGAGAATCTTTTTCTCTTTGTTGTCGGATCGCATGGGAAAATGCCCGGAAGATATTTCTTCATCATATGAAAGGATCGTGGTCTCCATATTCTGCATCTCTATCCCTTCATAGATGGCAGAATTGCGCTTTATAAAGTCTTCTTCGCTGATCTGCCCGGAGGCTTCTGTGTTGATCATTTGGTACATTTCTTCATATCTCTGCTCCTGGATATAGTCCATATACGTCAGGAGCAATTCATCCGGCTCTGGCATGTCACTCTTTTTCTCATAAAAAATCCATACATATACTGCTATGCCAAAGGTAACTGCTGCCAGAATGCTTATGATAACCCATAAAAACTTTCTGGTCTTTTTTCTTCTGCGCCTGCTTCTCCTTCTTGCCATGAACTGCCCTCCAAATTGAAATAGTTGATTAAAAAATGTCCGTTCTAAATATTACTAATGTAAGATTTTGGATTAAAAAATTTTGTATGTGTTATATAGATATTACACATGTAAGATTTTAAAGTCAAGTAAAATATAAAAACTTTACAATTCATTTTTCAACAATGACTTCTAAATGGCATGTGACTCTTTCATAGGATGGAAGGAATAAAAAAGCAAAGCAAATCATATTAGTAGTAGGGGGTGATGTTTTTGAAAATACAATGGAAAAATCTGATCACTTGTCTTGTCATACCGCTTGCAGTTGGCAGCCTGTCTTCACTTCTGACACGAAATAGCATGGAAACTTTTAATTCAATCACTAAACCAGGTTTGGCTCCTCCGGGCTGGCTGTTTCCGGTCGTCTGGACGATCCTGTATATCCTTATGGGAATCGCATCCTATCTGGTACTTACATCCGGAAAGCCAAACGACCATGCCCTGACCACATACGGCATTCAGCTTCTATTTAACTTTTTCTGGTCAATTATCTTTTTCAATTTGAAGCTATACCTGTTTGCATTTATCTGGCTCATCCTATTATGGCTACTGATTCTCAAAACAGCCCTTTTGTTCTATCAAATATCAAAAATTGCCGGATATCTGATGGTTCCATATCTACTATGGGTAACTTTTGCAGGCTACTTAAACATTTCCATCTACCTATTAAATTAGATAGAATCAAAGCATTATGATCGCTGTCACACTGATCTGCTTTGGAATTTCCATAAAATATTTCAAATTGGAATAAGGCATCTTATTATCCGGAATTGATAGCACTTAAAAAGAGCCAATGGTGAGAGCAATCTTCTTCTCCCATTGGCTCTTTCATTGTCATATGCTTGCTGTTTCGCTCTGCCGCAGCCGCTCCAGTACTATCCCTTTTGAGTATCCTCAATTTCATTCAAAAACCCGAGTAATATCCCGCAGTTCAAATGGAACGGATCTGCTTTTAGCGTCTCTTCAAAAAATCCGGCAGCCTCTGTCTTCCTGCCAAGCCCCAGATTCCCAAGCCCCATTACATAATTGCAATGCGCCCTGTTCTTTAAAGTAAGATCCTCCTCATAGATCATCAGATCCGGCAGGGAAACCGCAAAATATTCGATCTTTACCTCATCCCTCAGATGCTGCTCGCCGAAGTCGATCAACTTGTACATCATCCTGTTGCCGCCTTTTACGTCACCTAGCTTATAGCGTGCCAGACCCTGATACAGAAGCATATCCGCAGGCTGATCATTGTAATACATCATGCCGGCCACTGCATCGGAACCGTTGGAAGCCAGTGTAAAATGCTCTTTCGCTTTTTCCGTCTCTCCCAGCGCCTCTTCCGTAAGACCGAGATAATAATAAATATTATTATCCTTGCTGCCCTCCAGTTTTCCCTCTCCCAGATTTTCCGGATAGACAAGGGCGCGCGTCAGCAGTTCTTTAGCTTGTACATATTCTTTATGCTGCATCTTTTCCTTCGCCATCTCCACAAGAGACACAATGTACTGGGCTGCCGCTTTTCCCTCGCCGCCCTCCCAGGGATGAAGCTTCCTGGACAGCAAAAGTTCATAAGCCGTTTCGTAGTTACCAGTAAGATTCTGCAGTGTCACATACTCAATAAACGCATCATCCCGTTCCAGTGCCGTATCTTTATATGTTTCGTACTGCGCCAGCCTTTGCTCCGACGGCAGCCTGAACTTCTTATAGAGCTGATCCAGTTCAAAGAACACTCTGGAATCCGTGGTATCCAGGGAAAACGCTTTTTCCATCACAGCTTTTGCTTCATCTTTTCTATTCAGATGATTGTAATAGGCAAGAGAAAGATTCCTGAATACCGTAGGAAAACGGTCATTATTTTCCGCGCTCTTTTCCCAGCAGGCGCCAGCTTTTTCATACTGTTTCTTATCGTAGTACAGATTACCCAGATAGTACCATGCAAAAGAAGCTTCCCGCAGGACTTCTCCGCAGTCAGCAAGCACTGCGATATCCTCCAACGCGTTCGGGAAACAACAATAGGAGTCCTGCCGCTCCGCCAGGGCATACTGCTCTGCAACCTCCTCTGCCGACGCTCCCGATGCCTTCATATAGTATGCTTTATAGTACTCATTTAATGCCGCTTTTGCGGGACACGCTCCAAGCACATCCAGTGCTTCCTCGTAAAAGCCACATTCCGCGTAATCCTTTGCCAGTCTCAGATAAGCCTCCGCATTACCGCGCAGACAAGCCGCAAGGGACATCTTCTCCTGGTCCAATGCCTCCCCTTCCAGTCTTGCAAGCACTTCCCATCTGCTCACATAGTCAAAAGGATCTATTTCCAGATTATCCTTGATCCAGCTGCAGGCTTTTTCCGTTTTGCCCAGTTTTCTTAAGATAACCGCTTTGATGCCTCTTGCCTTGATATTATGCCAGTTCTTTACAAGTCCCCTGTCGATCAAGTACAGCGCGTTCTCATACTCACCTTTTATACAGGAGATCGCCGCCAGATAGTAAAAACTCATCTCCTGCTGCTCATTACTCCAGGTTGCTTTATAGAATGCGTCATATGCTTTCTCATATTTTTTCTGATAAAACAGGCTTAGCCCCAGCTTATAATATGCCTCACTGTCATAAGGATTCGGATTCTTCCATGTAGCACGCTCGATCGCTTTTTGGAAATAAACCTCGCTTTCCTCAAACAGCCCTCTTGACAATAAAAGGGAACCATACGCTGTATTCACCCGGATGTCTCCTGGGTCTCTTTTCAGTCCTTCCAGATAATAGCCGTCTGGCAGGTAGGTAGCATGCCTGTACTGCTCTATATGCTGTCCTGTCAGATACAATTCTTCTACGGTAGCAATATCCTCCGGCTCTTTTGCCGCTTTCGCGGGCTCCGGCATCTTGGGAATCTCCACATCAACAGGCGTATAGGAAACCAGTTCTTTCCCTTCCCTGCTGCATATCGTTACTGTATATTCCTGTTCTCTGCCGCCGGACAGCGGGATCTTCTTCTGATAAATATGTACCGGATCCAGATCTGCCTTCTCGCTGAAGATCACTTTTCCACTGCGAGAGATTGAGATTTCCGCATCTTCTCTGGGGGAAGTTGCATATACAATGACCTCCGCCTCATGATCCGTAACAGTAAAGTTCACTGCTGCGTCGATGGTGGCATTTTTTACATCTCCTACCGCCTTATAAGGCATAAAATACTGCTTGAACACTTTCTCCTCAAAGGGTTTCAGCCAGGTAAAATCCGGCTGGTTATCCGTAAATACACCGGTCATCAACTCAATATACGGACCATCCTCATCGGTCAGGTTCCGGTCCCAGCACTTCCCGAAGTCACCGCATCCCCAGGTCCACTGCTTCTTTCCCGGAGATACGTGGTGATCCGCTACATGAAGAATACCAGCTCCCACACCATAATCGTAACCTCCTACAAAATTAAAGTCGGATTTTTCCGCCATATAGGAAGTAGGCACAGGGATATTTTTATATCTGGAAATATCCACGCCCTCACTGTAATCATGTTTATAATAAGTGCCTGTCGCAATCGGGAATCTGGACACATCCCTCTTGCCATGGTCCATCACCGCATGTACATCCGGCGGAAAGATCGACTTTGTGTTGTCATTAACCGCCACCGCAGGATTGGCCCACCAGAGAAACGTCTGAGGCATATTTGTCCTGTTATAAAGCTGCCCTGTGATCTCCAGGTAAGCCTTGGCTGGATATAAGGTAAACTTCGCAATGCCCTTTGTCCCATACATTTTATCTGTATCATTGATAAGTACAGACTTCGAGCCGTCCTCATGCTCCTCCAGCATATAATCCACCGGCATATAGGTGGTGGGCCTGTGGTGCTGGGGCCAGTTAAACTCGATACCTCCACTGATCCAGGGACCAAGAAGACCCACCAAGGCCGGTTTGATCACATGGTTATAATATATAAAATCATATCCGTTGGTCTTGTCATAAGCTCTCTGAATCCTTCCGCCCAGTTCTGGCAGAATCATAATCTTCACATATTCATTTTCCAGATAGACCGCCTTATACTCCTGATCCGTCTTCTCATCATATATTTTATCAATCACAGGATAAGGGTACACTTTCCCGCTGCTGCCCTGATATACTCTCTTTTCCAAAAACATGGGATTCTTATTTGGTTTTCCGACTTTATAAGTCGGAATCGTCACAATCTCTTCCCATACTTTTACTGTTTCCATTTCCTTCATGACAAGCCTCCTTATTTCTGAAAATTGCTCTTATCCTTGACACCCATAAATTTCTTAATTATACTAAAATAAAATTTTTATTTTGCTATAACAACCACGAAAGGAATCCTGTTTTTATGCGTCCCCTCGATATCGGCTGCACCGAAAAATCAACGGTTTTCTTCTATACCTCTGGAGAAGCCGCAAAACAGACCTTTTTCTACCCTTTATGCGTAGGGCACTATTTTTGTACAAAAGAATATTTTGTCCAGAGAAACAACTATGACAGCTTTCTCCTGATCTATGTAAAAAAAGGGGAAGGGTTCCTAAATGTTGAGAATAAAAAATATACTTTCCACAGAGAAGATGTCGTTCTCGTGGATTGCTATAAACCCCATATCTACGGAACAACAAAGGACAGCGAGATCCTCTGGTTCCATTTTAACGGTTCCACAAGCAGGGAATATGTCCAGATGGTCTTAAACAGCACAGGTCCTGTCTGCTCCGTGCGGAATCTGATCTCTTTTGAAAAAGATTTAAACCGGATCCTCCTGATGATCAGCGGCGGTTCCGCTGTCAATGACGCGCTGTGCTCTTACTACATTGTCAAAATTCTTACAGATCTTGTCATTTGCAGTTCCCAAAACCTGAAAGAGGAAAACACCCACTCCATAAGTGAAACTGTCATTTCTTATATCAATGATAATATCCGCGAGCATCTAAGCCTTGAAGACCTTTCCAACAGAGTGGGGTTAAGTCCGTTTTATTTCACCCGGCTCTTCAAAAAGGAAACCGGCCATACACCCCATGAATATATTATCCAGAGCAGGATCAATATCGCCAAATTCTATTTGAAGAGCACTACTTATTCCATCAAGGAAATATGCTATAGCAGCGGTTTTTCTTCCGAGAGCAGTTTCTGCACCACTTTCCGGAGAGTATGCGGCATGACTCCCAGCGAATACAGGGAAAACAGCGATATTTCCTGAATTATTTTATCATCTTACAGGTTTGATCTCATAATTTCCCATATCACATATATCCAGCGGCAAATCCCTGCTTTCCGTTACGTAAAACGATGGGCAAACGCCTTCTTTGTCAAAAATGCCTTCCCCGTGCGGAATACCCTTCTTCATCACAAAGAAACTCACCTCCGGGTCATTATACTTCGCCTTCAGCAGATAAAAGTCCTCTGGCGTCAGGGTTTCTTCCTGCACCTTTTTCTGAAACGTAGCAAGCGGCATCCTTGCCACAAGGATGTACATCGGTTTTGCTGTGTTATCTCCGATCAGCCAGAACTCTTCCTGATCCGGATGGGTTCCGAAGCCCGGGAAGTTTTCCCGATTGACCGTAATCGCTATCAACCTGTGGGGACCGTATCCTTCCACCCCGTCATATAATGATTCAAACCATGTATTGCCCTCCGGCGTCTCAATATCATGATGATGAGGGGCAAGCCTTATGATCAGTCCTTCCTCCTCCATTGCTGTCATAATTTCTTTTGTCATCTCTCTTACCGGAATCTCTAATTTCATGTTTTATGCCTCCTTCGCCTGTGTCTTTCTCTGTAAAATGATTACTACCAACACAATCGCTCCCGTAACGATCTGCTGTACATATGTGTTAAGATTTCCCTGTAAATTGATAATATTTCCAATCAGTGCTGTGATCAGTACGCCGGGCAGGGTCTTTTCCACGCCGCCCACACCGCCGGATAACAGAGTACCGCCAATCGCCACTGCGGCCACTGCGTCCATCTCCCAGCCGCTGCCGGAGACAGGCTGTCCCGCACCTAATCTCGAACAGAGGATCACCCCTGCCAGAGCGGAAAGCGCACCGGTCAAAATATAGGCAAGCGCTTTGTTCCTTTCTACTTTGATTCCCATCATCTTTGCTGCATCTTCATTTCCGCCGATCGCATAGAGGCTCCTGCCAAAAGACGTCCTTTTACAGACGAACCACATAATAAGCAGCATCAGCGCCAGAATGATGACCGGAATCGGAATACCGTAAAAATACCCTCTCCCCAGAATGGGAAAACCCGGCGCGTTTTCTGATACAGATACCGATTTCATATCTGTTATAATATAAGCGATACCCCGTACCGCCATCTGGACCGCCAGTGTCGCGATAAAGGGGACAATCTTTAATTTTGTAATCACAAATCCATTAACCATCCCTATAAAAATGCCAATCGCGATCGGAACCAGAATTGCCAGTAATACGCTCTGTTCTGTAAGCATCGCTGATATCACTGCGGTCAACGCCACTGTCGCTCCTACAGAAAGGTCTATGCCCGCTGTCAGGATCACGCAGGTCATGCCAATAGATATAAGCCCTATCATGCTCATCTGCCGCAGTACATTGAATATATTTGTCGTATTAAAAAATTTATCACCATAAACGATAGACGGAACGAGAACTAATACAAATGTGGCAATCCATGTGCCGCTGATCTTGAATTTGCTTTTTAACATATTACTATCCTCATCCTCTCTATGCTTCTTTTTCTTTTTGCAGGTACAGTGCGATAATAATAATGACCGACTTTATGACCAGGGAATATGCGTAGAAAATATTGTTCATATTCACCATGGTCGTAATGAGCTGCATCACAAGGGCTCCGACCACGGTTCCCCAGATGACCGCTCTTCCACCGCTCATGGATGTACCGCCAATCGCCACTGCCGCGATACAATCCAGTTCCATGTTATTGCCGATATTATTAGGGTCGGCTGAACACATCCTGAGTGTTTCCATGGATGCCGCGAAGCCCGCCAGAAACGCACAGATCACATAGGTCTCGATCAGCACCAGAACAGTCGGAAGTCCCATCAGATGAGACGCCGCTTTGTTATCCCCGACTGCCTGCACATAGAGTCCGTAATTTGTCTTCTTTACAATAAAAGAAGCAGCAAGTACGATAAGGACAATGAATATCACCTGAATCGGCACAATACCGCCGATACGATAGGTTCCTATATCCGCAAACTTATTTCCATAGAAAGAAATAACAACACCATTATTGAACTGTTGGGCAATACCTCTTCCCGATATCATGAGGATCAAGCTCGCCACAATTGGCTGAAAATCAAATACACCGACTAAAATACCGTTAAATGCCCCGAAAATACAGGCAGCAAGCAGTGCTGCAAAAAGCGATCCCGCAAAATTCATCTGATAATCGATCAGCAGCTTTGCAAAGATGATCGAGGAGAGCGCCATCGTCGAACCGACCGAAATATCAATGCCTCCTGTCGCGATGACCAACGTCATGCCCATGGAGATAACGATCACCGAAAACGCCTGTATCATAATGTTCCACATGGTATTGATACGCAGAAAGTTCGGCGTCATAGCAGCATTTATAATTATCATAAGAATCAGCACGATAAGGGCTCCATACTTTCTGCTGATCTCTCCGATCTGTTCTCTACGCACTTTGCTCACCTCCCGTATCCACTTTACCATTCGCGATCAGGCTCATGATATTGTTCTCCGTAATCTGTTCTTTTTCCAGGCATCCGGCATTCTTCCCGTCTCGCAGCACCTCTACTCTGTCACAGTTTCTGATCAGTTCTTCAAACTCAGAAGATATCAACAATACGCTGATACCCTGTTCGGAAATTTCCCTGATCAGATCCTCTATCTCTTTTTTGGCGCCTACATCGATTCCTCTGGTAGGTTCATCCAGAATAATAAAGTCCGGTTTCATGCTGAGCCATCTTGATAATATTACTTTCTGCTGATTACCGCCGGAAAGATTTTTTATTTTCTGATCCACTCCCGTCGTCTTGATCCGTATTTTTTCAATATACTCCTCCGCGATAGATTTTTGTTTATCACGGCTGATAATGCCGAAGCGGCTGACATTTTTCATGTTGGCAATACTGATATTCTCCGCAATCGTCAGGTTCGGTATAATACCTTCCACTTTACGGTCCTCGGAGCAAAAAGCAAGTCCATGTTCAATTGCATGTGCGGGCAGTTTGAATTCTACCGGTTTCCCGTCAATCCATATCTCTCCTTTATCTTTTCTGTCAATTCCGAAAATGATCCTTGCCAGTTCTGTCCGCCCTGCTCCCAACAGACCCGCAAGACCAACGATCTCTCCCCGCCTTATTGTCAGATTCAATCCTCTTAATTTAATGCCGCTTTGAATATCCTCCGCTTTCAGATATTCCTCGCCGGTAATCTCCCGACTGATACTCTTTGCTTCCACAATGCTTTCTGCATCATGTCCGATCATTTTGGAAACCAGTTCCTTTCTGGTCAGATCCGCAGTCCGGTATTCCCCTACCAAATAACCGTCTTTCAGCACTGTCAGACTATCCGTAATCTCAAAAATTTCAGGCAGACGATGGGAAATAAACAAGACTGAGATTCCCTGGTCTTTCAGCTTTCTGATGATGTCAAACAGAACTTTTACTTCGTCATCATCCAGGGAAGATGTTGCTTCATCCATAATCACCAGCTTCGCGTCGATCAATATGGAGCGGGCGATCGCCACCATCTGCTGAATGGCGGTTCCGTAGCTGCTTAACGTTTTTGTCACATCGATGTCCACTCCCAGATCCGTAAGCAGTTCCCGGCTCTTTTGATTTATTGCTCTCCAGTCAATCACACCATGCTTCTTGATCTCTCTTCCAATAT
>CAMWMT010000010.1 GCA_947175375.1 uncultured Clostridiaceae bacterium
AACAAAGCCTGTGTATGATGCTGTTATATCAAGCAGAGAAAGAAATCTCAAAGGAGGTAACGGTAATGAAAAAAACAATTTATCTGGTAACCGGAGCGGCAGGATTTTTAGGAAGCCATGTGTGCGATGAGCTGTTGGAGCGGAAGGAGCATGTGAGGGCGTTGGTTCTTCCCGGAGATAAATCCGTCAAATATGTTCCGTCAGAGGTAGAAATAGTAGAAGGGAATCTCTGTGATGTGGAGTCGCTGGAAACATTTTTTACAATTCCGAAAGGGGCTGAATCCATTGTCATCCACTGTGCAAGCATGGTGACTACCAATGCGGAATTTAATCAAAAACTTATTGATGTCAATGTGGGTGGGACAAAAAATATGATTGCCAAGTGTCTGGAACACCCGGAATGCCAGAAAATGGTATATGTAAGTTCTACAGGTGTCATTCCTGAACTGCCGAAAGGAACCCCAATCAGGGAGATGAACCGGTTCACGCCTGTGAATAACAAGACGCAGGTGGGGTGTTACAGCCAGTCCAAGGCGATGGCAACTCAGGAGGTGCTGGATGCCTGTAAGAATAAGGGGCTGAAAGCGTGTGTCGTTCATCCCAGCGGTATTATGGGACCGAAAGATTATGCTGTGGGCGAGACTACGGGTACGGTCATCAAGATCATGAATGGGGAGATGCCGGTTGGCATGGGCGGATCGTTTAATCTCTGTGATGTACGCGACCTGGCTCATGGCTGTATCGGTGCGGCAGACAAAGGACGCATCGGGGAATGTTATATTCTTGGAAATAAAGAAGTGACTCTTAAAGAGGTATGTCAGATGCTGCACGATGCCAGTGGGTGTAAGATGCCGTATTTTTATGTCCCAATCAAGATGGCTTATCTGCTTGCCGGCCAGATGGAGAAGAAAGCAAAGAAGACAGGTGAAAAACCCCTTATGACACATTTTGCGGTCTACAATCTGGCAAGGAATAACCAGTTCGATTATTCCAAGGCAGAGCGCGAGCTGGGATACCATACAAGACCCTATGCGGAAACATTGGGAGACGAAGCGCGCTGGCTGGTGGAGGGAGGCTATGTAAAGGATGCAGTTTTTATGAGAGATGCCATAAGTCCATCAATTTGATTTTTGCATTGAGTAGTATAGCGGACCTGGTGTATAAAAATTGCACAAAGTTTATTGATCATGGGCGGCAAAGCAGTTATAGTTTTACCGCCTTTTTTAAATAAAATAAGGGCATGATATGTGCCAAAATCGGTAAAAGGATAATCAAGATCCGTAATATCATCGGTTTTGCAAATCTGGGATAATAATAACATCAAATTGTGCACATATGAGGGAAAGAAAAAACGAAAATGGAGGTGTTTTTGTGGAGTTATTTACAAATGCAATGGATGGTCTGAATTCCATCTTATGGAGTATGCCGTTGGTGTTCTTATGTCTTGGAGCAGGATTATGGTTTTCTGTCAATATGAGGTTTCCGCAGGTGAGATTATTTAAAGAAATGATTCATCTACTGGTTCATGGTGAAAAATCAGATACCGGAATCACGCCGTTTCAGGCTTTTGCAGCGACTGTAGGTTCGAGAGTCGGAATGGGAAATATCGCAGGTGTCGCAACCGCAATCTTCTTTGGCGGTCCTGGCGCGGTCTTCTGGATGTGGGTGATCGCTTTTATCGGAGCGAGCTCCGCTTTCATGGAGTCGGCGCTTGCGCAGGCCTACAAGACCAGGACAGAAAATGGTGAATATCTCGGCGGTCCGGCTTATTTTATCGAGCGTGCATTAAAATGTAAGCCATACGCTGTATTATTTGCCATCGCTACGGTTTTGGGCCCCGGGATTCTGATGCCCGGTCTTCATGTGAATTCCATTGCGTCTACCTATGAAGAGGCGTTTGGAGCTAATATGGTGGTGGTAGGAGCTGTTTTCTGCGCGGTACTGGCGGTTGTTGTGTGCGGAGGGATCAAGCGAATCGGAAAGATCGCGGAATATATGGCTCCTGTCATGTGCGTGATCTATGTACTTATGGCGTTTGCTGTCATTGGAACAAATATCAGTGCGGTTCCGGGGGTGCTTCAGATGATCTTTACTTCGGCATTTGCAGTTCATCCGGTCTTCGGAGGGATTATCGGTTCTGCTATTTCCTGGGGCGTGAAGAGGGGAATCTATTCCAACGAAGCGGGACAGGGCTCCGGCGCGATCGTAAGCGCGGCGGCAGAATGTTCCCATCCGGCAAAACAGGGACTGGTCCAGGCGTTTTCCGTATATATCGATACCCTGATCGTATGTACTTCTTCTGCCATGATCATTCTTCTGTCCGGATGCTATAACACGGTAGGCGCAGACGGAGAGACCATGCTGGCGGAAAACCTTCCCGGAGTGGAGTACGGGATTCGCTGGGCGCAGAATGCACTGAGTCGTTCGCTTGGAACATGGGCTGGCAAGTTGCTGGCGATCATTATTATCATGTTCGTGTTCACGTCTCTGATGGGGTATTACTATCAGGCAGAGGCCAATGTCCGCTATCTGTTCCAGGGAAAGAAAACCGCAGTTCTGGTGATGAGAGGAATCTTTATTTTCTCCTGTTTTTCCGGTGTTCTGGTCAATGGACAGATCATCTGGACCATGGGAGATACAGGAGTAGCTATGATGGCATGGCTGAATATCGTGGCAATCCTGCTCCTGTCTAAAAAAGGGTTTGCTCTTTTAAAAGATTATGAAGAGCAGAAAAAAGCAGGAAAAGACCCTGTATTTGATCCGGAGAAATTCAATATTGAAGACACGGACGGTGTCTGGGAGAAATATCAAAATCGGTAAAAACCAGAGCAGGATACATAATATCAATTAACAAAAAACTGTGATACAGTATTCTCAGAAATCAGATCATAAAGGAGAAAAGAAAATGTTAAAAGTGACAAGAACAACCGACCCAGAACTGGCAGTATTGGTAGATCAGGAACTGGAGCGCCAGGAACATAATATTGAGATGATCGCATCAGAAAGTACAGCGCCTCTGGCAGTCATGGAACTGACCGGAAGTGTATTTACCAATAAGACGCTGGAAGGATATCCGGGAAGAAGATTCCAGGCAGGCTCTCACATTGCGGATAAGGTGGAAGAACTGGCATGTGAGAGGGCAAAAAAGCTGTTTCATGCGGATCATGCGAATATTCAGTCCTATTCCGGCTCTACCGCGAATTACAGTGTGTTTGCTTCTGTATTGAATCCGGGAGACAAGGTTTTAAGTATGCGACTGGATCAGGGCGGACATCTGACCCATGGTTCACCTGCCAATTGGGTGAGCAAGATCTATCATTTTGAATTCTATGCCATGGATCCGGAGACGGAGCTGATCGATTATGATGCTCTGGAAGAAAAGGCGAAAGAATACCAGCCGAAGCTGATCATTGCAGGGGCAAGCTCCTATTCCCGCCTGATTGACTATGAGCGGATTGCAAAGGTAGCGAAAGAGGTCGGCGCATACTTTATGGTAGATATGGCACATATTGCAGGACTGGTGGCAGCAGGCGTGATTCCAAGTCCGATTCCTCATGCGGATTTTGTCACTTCTTCCACTACAAAGACCTTCTGCAGTGCCAGAAGCGGTATGGTATTCTGCAAGGCAGAGCACGCGAAGCTTCTGGACAAAGGAACCTTCCCGGGAGCGCTGGGCTCCATTCAGCTTCATACAATGGCAGCAAAAGCGTGGTCCTTCCAGTATGCAGCCAGCGAAGAGTTCCGGACAATTATGGAGCAGGTGGTCAAAAATGCGAAATGCCTGGCGGAGGAGCTGACAAAATACGGTTTCCGTATTGTCAGCGGCGGAACGGACAATCACCTTCTGGTAGCCGATCTAAGAGAAAAGCATATCACTGGAAAAGCATTCCAGAACGCACTGGATGCGGTGGGTATTACAGTAAATAAAAATATGATCCCATTTGACCCGGAGAAGCCGGGAGTGACCAGCGGTGTCCGCATTGGTCTGACAGCGGTATCTCAGAGAGGACTGAAGGAAGCGGAGATTAAAGAGATTGCTGCAATCATGAACAAAGTGGCAGAGGCTCCGGAGGATGAAGAGAATCTGGCAGCATGCAAAGCACAGGCACAGGCGCTTATTTCCAGATTCCCGCTCTATCCGGCAGGCGCTTTTGACGAAAAATAGGTTTGACGAAATGCGGCAGTTCCTCTAAAGTAAAAGAAACAATACATGAGAGGATACATAGAAGATGGCGATACAGGTAACGGACTGGGGAAGGATTTCCTGGCTGGAGGAGGAACATAATATTTTTTCCATGCAGGGATTGAAAGCGGGCATTGTTACGCTTTTAGCCGGAGCTCATCAGCCGCGGCACAGACATTATGAGGAGCAGGTGATCTATGTAATTGAAGGGCAGGCACTTTCCATACTGGATGGTGTGGAAAGCCACCTGTCAGAGGGAAGCTTTTTCCACTGGAAGACAGGGGTGGAGCATGAGATCTATAATACGGGTCAGGGAGATTTCCGGCATCTGCTTATCTCGAATCCGGAAGCAGGGTCTCTGGAAGACACGGAGTTTCACAAAGAAGATGTGCCGATGGATGTGTCTCCGGATATGATCTATGTGGCGGTCGAGGCCATACGCACCCAGTTCCTGGAGACGCTGCATTATGGGTATGCAATCTTTGATTCTCATGGCGATCTGATTCTGCAGAGCCGGTATTATCCGGATTTTTGCACAGAATGTTGCCGACCGGCGCAGAATCCGGGGACATGCGGGTGTATGCGTCGGATTCCTCTAAAGGAATGCGCGAAAGAAAATGTATTTTCCTGTACATACGGGATGGAGATCTTCCAGTATCCGATTCTGTTCGGAGGAGTCTTTATGGGATATATCCAGGGTGGGTACATCCGGTATTCCACTTCACAGAAAGGAAGAATCGAAGAGGTCTATGATTCTCCGGAAAGTGTGGTGGCAGGGATACAGGCGTTGATGCGCAGGATTGTTAAGGCGCTTCGGAACTATTGTGAATTTGAGCAGTTTCGAAGAGAACTGACGGAGCGGGAACTGCATATCGCCACACAGGAAGAGACCCAGCAAATCCTTCTGAAAGACCTGAAGGACACACAGAGCGCGATGGCGGATCTGAAGATCAATCACCACTTTCTGTTTAATACGCTCAACAGTATGGCATCCATGGCGTTGGATGAAGGCTCCATGCCCTTATATCAGTCTATTGTGGATCTGTCGAAGATGTTCCGCTATACGCTGCGGACACAGACATCCATGGTTCCTCTTGAAAAGGAATTCGATTATGTAAGAGCATATCTGCAGCTGCAGAAGTTGAGATATGGAGAGGAACTGGAGATCGTCTGGCATCTGGAACCGGAGGTCTCGAAGACCATAGTGCCTTTTAATTTTCTGCAGCCTGTAGTGGAAAATGCGTTTGTTCATGGATTTGATGAAAGCACTCATAAAAAAATAAAGATATCGGTTGAACAGGCAAATGGAGACGTGGAGATCCGGGTTCGGAATACGGGAACGAAGCTGGACGAACAGAAATGCAAAGTTATCAACCAAGGAATCAAAGGCAGTACATCCCATGGGCTCTCCATGCTCTATCAGAAACTGGATGCGGTATATGAGAAGGAATTCTGCTTTGAAATAGGGACAGACAGCAGGAGTTGTACACAGTTTCTCATTCGCATTCCAATCCTGCAGGACAGAGATGTAAAAGGAGAGCCGGTATGATAAAAGCAGTCATATGTGACGATGAAAAGGCAGCTTTGAATATCATCCGTCATTTTATCGAAGCCAGAAAGCTGCCTATTGAGATCGTGGGGACGGCGGAAAACGGACGAGATGCCTGGAATCTGATTCAGAGCAAAAAACCGGATCTGGTATTTATGGATATTCATATGCCCTATATGAATGGTTTTGAGATCATCAGCAGGATGAAAGACTGTAAAGTGATCATCATAACCGCTTATGATTCTTTCGAATACGCGCAGCGGGCGTTAAGACTGGGAGCCAGCGACATCCTGTCAAAGCCAATCGAATTTGAACAGCTGGAACAGGCGATTGTCAGAGCAGTGGGATGGGATTTTACCGGCAATGAAACAGTAGATACGATTCTTGCATATATCCATGAACATTATCAGATGCAGATGGAACTGGACACATTGGCAGAACTGACGTTCTGTACACCCAGCCATATTGCCAGGCTCTTTAAGAAACATATGGGAATGACCATTATATCTTATGTTCATAAGATTCGGATCGAACAGAGTATCCGGATGATGGAAGAGAAGAAAATGGCGATCAAGGAAGCGGCAGAGGCAGTCGGGTATCAAAATCTGAATCATTTTTATAAGTATTTTCGTATTCAGACAGGAGTCACACCAGCTGTTTATCTGAAACAGGGACAGGACGAAATTCATGAGTCTGAATAAAGTATAAAAGAATAAAAGGAGTTTTTGGGGGATGGAAGAGTCGATGGTGAAAAATCTGGTGGAGAAAGTTCCAATTTTGAAAGAGATGCAGAAGGGACAGGAAGTTGTCTGGATCAATCCGGATAAGGTTTCCTTTGCCGAAAGTATGAAAGACTGTGAATTGTCTGTGGAAGATGTGGAGGACGCAGAAGCTCGTCTGAAGCGGTTCGCCCCATTCATAATGAGGTGCTTTCCGGAGACAAAAGATCGGGACGGACTGATCGAGTCAGCGCTGACAGATATCCTGGCCATGAAGAATCGGATCAACCAGAAATACGGAAGTGCTCTGGAAGGGCGCCTGCTGCTAAAACAGGACAGCCACCTTGCCATTGCCGGATCGGTAAAAGCCAGAGGCGGGATCTACGAAGTGTTGAAGCACACAGAGGATTTGGTTCTGGAGCAGGGGTTGCTTTCAGTGGAAGATGATTACTCCTGCCTGGCAGAACCGGAATTTCGCAGATTTTTCGAACAGTATACGGTTCAGGTCGGATCGACAGGCAATCTTGGTATGAGTATCGGAATCATGAGTGCGGCGATTGGCTATCGGGTGATCGTCCATATGTCAGCGGATGCGAAACAGTGGAAGAAGGATTTGCTGAGAAGCCGTGGAGTGACCGTCTTGGAATACGAGTCCGACTACAGCGGCGCCGTGAAAAACGGAAGACGCCTCTCCGACGAAGATCCAAAAAGTTATTTTGTGGATGATGAGAATTCCAGAAACCTGTTCCTTGGATATGCGGTGGCGGCTAACCGGCTGACCGGGCAGCTTGCGGAAAAAGGAATCGCAGTTGATGAAGAGCATCCGCTGTTTGTGTATATACCTTGCGGAGTAGGAGGAGCGCCCGGTGGCATCAGTTTCGGACTGAAGCAGGTATTTGGGGATCATGTGCACTGCTTTTTCGTGGAACCTGTGCAGGCTCCCTGCATGCTGACGGGTATGGCGACAGGACTTCATGGAAATATTTCTGTTCAGGATATCGGACTTTCCGGAAAGACACATGCAGACGGCCTGGCAGTGGGAAGACCGTCCGGATTCGTGGGAAATGTGATGAAGCCCATGTTAAGCGGAGAATTTACGGTTCGGGATGCAAGGCTGTATGACTACATGAGAGACCTGCTGGAAGCGGAGGACATTTTTCTGGAGCCAAGCGCCTGCGCTGCGTTCCAGGGAGTTATAAGAATGAACCAAAGTGAAGAGATAAGAAAATATCTGGAGAAAAACGGGCTTACGGATAAAATGAAGAACGCTGTTCATATCGCATGGGCGACTGGAGGTAGTCTTGTGCCGGAGGAGATGCGGAAAACATACAAAGATACATATCTGGATGAATGAGACTCTGTAGATCCGGATGGACTTCAGGTAAAGTTTTAAAAATGGGATGATAAAGGTTTTTGCATGCTGATATTCGGATACAGAGATTCGTAAAAGCGGATTTTTGTATCCGTTTTTCTAATGAATGTTCATTGTCATTACTGCAAGATTGATTTCTGCCGTGCCAAATGATACTATGAGACAGAAAACCATCTATAGGATGGGAGTGTATTTGAAAGGAAAGAAAACATGGACAAACAAGTGTTGCTGGTCAATGATCTGGCCGGATATGGAAAAGTGGCTTTGTCTGCAATGATACCTGTGCTGTCACATATGGGACATCACATTTATAATCTGCCTACTGCACTGGTGTCGAACACTCTTGATTATGGAAAATTTGATATTCTGGAAACGACGGATTATATGAGAAATACGATTCGGGTGTGGAAAGAGCTTGGATTTTATTTTGACGCAGTGTCAACAGGATTTATTGTTTCTGATGTACAGGCGAAAATGATTGCTGAGTTTTGCCGGGAACAGAGAGAAAATAAGGCAGTTATTTTTGTGGATCCCATCATGGGAGATGATGGAAAGCTCTACAATGGTATCACAGAACAGACGATTGTGCATATGAGAGAGCTGGTTGGAGTGTCTGATTATATTGTCCCCAATTATACAGAAGCAACCTATCTGGTAGATATGGCTTATCAGCCGGAGGGAATGACAGTAAAAGATGTTGAAGAACTGCTCCAAAGGATACGGGAGATAGGTGCGAGGTCGATCATTATCACCAGCGCCCGTGTGGAAGGTCAGGATGTTGTGATCGTGTATGATTATGAATCTAAAGAGATGCATCTGCTTCCGTTTACACATATCCCTGTAAGATTTCCAGGAACCGGGGATATTTTTTCCGCTGTTTTTATGGGGGAAGTACTGGAAGGCCATACACTTACATGCAGTGTCCAGAAAGCCATGGACGCGGTAAAAACCCTGATCGATAAAAATAAAGATAATGAAGACAAATTCAAGGGAATTCCTATCGAGACTTGTCTGGAGGTGCTGGATCAATGAAACGTCCGAAAATAAAGATTACGCTGATTGAGAGAAAGGGTCCGGTCAGATGTCATCGTGGCCATGAAGTGGGAGACTGTTTTGATTTTGATACAGAACGCGGAAAACTCTGCCCTATGGCCATGCATGTGGCATTTCCATATGTTGATATCTTGCGGTATGGTGGAGAGATTCCGGGACATGAAAAAGGCACAGCAAAATTTTCCTGTCCGGATGTGGATACTCTTAATATCTTTAAAATTGAGCGGCTGGATACGGGATCGGATTCAGAGATATGAAAAGTATACGTTTGTTGGCGCTGGATCTGGATGGAACAACGCTTCGTTCCGACGGTCACCTGTCAGAATACAATCGGACAGCGCTTATGGAGGCTTATAAGACGGGAATACATATCATAGTGGCCAGCGGACGGTCACATTCATCACTCCCGGAGGAGATCATTTCTCTTCCTTGTGTGGAGTATGCTATTACTTCAAATGGCGCAGTCGTATACGATATAAAGAAGAAGGAACGGCTTCAGGTTTACTATTTGAAGGGAACATCGGTGGAAAGACTTCTTGACATTGCTGAAGAGGCAGGCGTGATGGTAGAAGGATTCCTGGACGGTGTTCCCTATTCTCAATGTGATTATGTAGAGGATCCTGTACGCTTTGGCGCTAATCCCGAAGCTGTCGCATATGTGAGACAGACAAGACGCCCGGTAGAGGACATCTATTCTTTTTTGCGCCTTCATAAGGAAGAATTGGAAAGTCTGGATCTGATCACAGGAATCCGACAAAAAAAGGAAGCGCTTCGGACGCGGATACTAAGAGATGTGAAAGATATTTATCTAACTTCGGCAGTTCCTATGTTGTTGGAAGTGTCGGATTCTCATGGCGGAAAAGCTTCCGGACTTGAGTTTTTGGCAGGCTGTATGAATATCGCGAGATCAGAGGTTGCAGCTTTTGGAAATGCGGAGAATGATCTGGATATGATGGCATGGGCAGGGCGGGGGATAGCAGTAGCAAACTCACCAGAAAATGTCCGCATACTGGCGGATGAAGTAATTGAATCTAATGATGAGGATGGTGTTGGGCGTTGGATTAGGCGATATCTGCAAAGAGAAGCTTTTACAAAAGATCAGGGGAGGTAGTGACCTATACGAGTTACTGCCTCCCCTATTCAGTACCGTCTATTATCTGATAGCTCCTTTTGGTCTTTTTGAGTGATAAATATAAAATAATATTGACATCGTGTCAAAATACATTTATAATATCAGTACTGACACGGAGTCAGAATAAAAACAGGAAGATTATACAGATGCAGGCAAAAGCACTGAGAACAAAAACTGTTTTATGTAGGAGTATAGAAGGGAGGCTATATGAAAAAAATGTTATACCTTGTCCGGCATGGGCAGACGATGTTTAACCGGCAGAAGCGGATACAGGGATGGTGCGACTCCCCCCTGACAGACATGGGGAAACGTCAGGCAGAAGCGGTCAAAGATTATTTTGAAAAGCATGCCATAAGCTTTGACCATGCATATTGCTCTACAAGCGAGCGATGTAGCGATACACTGGAGCGCATTACGAATATGCCGTATACCCGGTTAAAAGGATTAAAAGAGATGTTCTATGGAGAGCTGGAAGCCGAAAGCGAACGTTTGGCCAGTAAGGATGCAGTAGAATGTGAGACTTATTATCTCCGTTTTGGTGGGGAATCTTCCAATGCAGTGAGAGACCGCATGATTACGACTTTAAGCCGGATCATGGAGGAAAAGGATCATGACAGTGTACTTGCAGTCAGTCATGGCGGAGCCAGTTTTAACTTTTTACGGGGGATTGGGACGGATATGAGCCAGTTTGCCAACGGTCTGACGAATGGTTGTATTTTCGTGCTGGAATATGAAGAAGGTGTATTTACGCTGACAGATTATATACCGAATCCGGTAGTTGACTAAAAATTTATAGGAATCATAGGAGGTAAATGATGCAGTACACAAAATCAGGCCTTGCTTTGCTTATAACATTCGCGATAACTGCACTGCTGCTTTCCGGGTGTTCCCAGACAAACAGCAGGGAGAGCGATCATGGCGAAACAGTGGAAAGTGATGTGCAGCAAACGGAAACTTTGGATGACACAGAAGCAATTGTAACAGATAGCAGTCAGGAACAGATTGATTCAACTCCAGAGAAACCTGTTGATTCGGATGCGCCTGTAGTCTATATGACTACGGAAATAAGCCCGGAGAAGCTGACAGAGATCTATGAGGCGCTTGGAGCTTCTCCTGAAGGGAAGATTGCAGTGAAGCTGTCTACCGGTGAGCCGGGAAGCAATTATCTTCGTACTGACCTGATCGGAGGACTTGTAACTTCTTTTGATGATCCGACCATTGTAGAATGTAATACTGCCTATGGAGGTTCCCGTTCCAATACGGCGATGCACTATCAGCTCGCAGAGGATCATGGATATACGGACATTGCAGATGTGGATATTATGGATGAAAATGGTTCCATGACACTTCCGGTGACAGGGGGCAGCAATCTGACTGAAAACTATGTGGGCGCGAATTTTGCCAACTATGATTACTTTGTCATTCTCTCCCACTTCAAAGGGCACGCGATGGCAGGTTTTGGCGGAGCGATCAAAAATATTTCCATTGGCATTGCTTCTGCAGAAGGAAAAGCCCATATCCATAGCGGCGGGACGGGAGGCAGTATGTGGAGTGGCGATCAGGATGCGTTTCTGGAGTCCATGGCAGAAGCCGGAAAATCCGTAGTCGATGCACTGGACGGGAACATTCTTTATATCAATGTAATGAACCGCCTGTCTGTAGACTGTGATTGTGACGGGAATCCTGCAGAACCCGATATGCACGACATCGGGATACTGGCGTCCTATGATCCGGTGGCGCTCGATCAGGCGTGTATTGATCTGGTATACAGCGCTGCAGACGGAGAGTCGCTAATCAAGCGGATTGAATCGCGAAATGGACTGCATACATTGGAACATGCGGAGAGTATTGGCCTTGGAAGCCGCGCTTATCGGTTGGAGAGTATCGATGATTAATATACTGCGCCGGGAGGTCATCTACTTCTGGTATTATTTCAGTATACAACTGGAACAGATCTTTGGGTACTGGGTGCTGGGAATGCTGATTGGCTCTTTTGTCTCTGTATTTATCAAAGACCATATCCATAACCTGTTCCGTTCCCTGGGGTCAAAAAAATCAGGTGCATTTGGCACCATCATTGCCAGTGCTCTTGGGATTGCATCGCCTCTTTGTATGTATGGTACGATTCCGATTGCGGCGTCTTTTTCCAAAAGTGGTATGGCCGATGATTGGCTGGCGTCTTTTATGATGTCGTCTATTTTACTTAATCCACAGCTTATCATTTACAGCGCGGCACTTGGCCGAACCGCTTTGATCGTGCGGATTGCGACCTGCTTTCTTGGAGGGATTGCAGCAGGGGTGCTGATACGTATTTTTTACAGGGGAAGGTCATTTTTAAACTTCGACGGTTTTGAGGAGCCGAAAAGCCGTGATACAGATCCGAATCTTTTCCTCCGCTTTCTGAAAAACCTGCTAAGAAACGTAAAAGCGACAGCCCTTTATTTTCTGCTTGGCATTGTGCTTTCGGCGCTCTTCCAGAGATATGTACCGAAAGAGGCAATGACAGCGCTGTTCGGAGGAAACGAGGCATTTGGTGTTTTTATGGCTGCTACCATGGGAGTGCCTCTCTATATGTGCGGCGGTGGTACAATACCGCTTTTGCAGACATGGCTTTATGACGGTATGAGCATGGGCAGCGTCGTTTCCTTTATGCTCACTGGCCCGGCCACCAAGATCACGAATCTCGGTGCTCTGAAAATTGTACTGGGGATAAAAAGATTTCTGCTGTACCTGCTCTTTGTGATGTTATTCTCTTTTGTTGCGGGAATCATTGTGAACATTATTGTGTAGCCGGATCATAAGCAGAACTAGAAATTCAAAACAAAAGGAGAAAACCATATGCCAAAGGGATCACCAGAATTAACAAATGCCCGGAAAGAGGAGATCATAAACGCCTGCGAAGAACTTTATAAGACTATGAGTTTCAAAGAGATCACGATTAAGGAAATCGGAGAAACCACCAGCTTTACCCGGACTTCCATTTACAACTATTTTCAGACAAAAGAGGAGATATTCCTGGCGCTTCTGCAGCGGGAATATGAGCTTTGGGTGGCTGACCTAAACGGGATCATGGAGAAAAATGCCGCGCTTTCCAAAGACGGGTTTGCCGACAAACTGGCTCGGTCTCTGGAAAAACGGAAGCAGCTTTTAAAGATTATGTCCATGAATCATTATGATATGGAGAGCAGCAGCCGTCCGGAACGCCTGGCCGAGTTCAAGGTGGCCTACGGGGAATCGCTGAACACAGTGATGCGCTGTCTGGAGCAGTATTTCCCTGATATGCCGGTTTCCGATAAACAGCAGTTTCTATACACCTTTTTCCCGTTTATGTTCGGTATTTATCCTTATACTGTTGTCAATGAGAAGCAGCGGACGGCTATGGAGGAAGCAGGCGTGAACTATGTGTTTATGACAATTTACGAGATTACTTATAACTGTGCAAAGTGTTTATTAAAAGACTGAAAAGTCGGTTAGAAAGAAGGAGGATTTTATCATGGAAAAAATCGTACAAACTGCAGGAAGAAACGCGCTGGGAGAGTTTGCTCCTGATTTCGCACATTACAATGACGATGTGCTGTTTGGAGAAAACTGGAACAATCATGACATCGACCACAAGACCCGTTGCATCATTACCGTGGTGGCGTTGATGTCATCCGGCGTAACGGATTCATCACTGAAATACCATCTGGAAAACGCCAAAAAAGCGGGCGTGACAAAGAAGGAGATTGCCGCGGTCATCACCCATGTGGCTTTTTATGCAGGCTGGCCGAAAGGATGGGCTGTGTTCAATATGGCTAAAGAAGTGTGGGCAGAGGATGTTCCGGCAGACAGCGCGAAAGCTGCCCACGCTGCTGAGATGGTATTTCCAATCGGTGCACCCAACGATGGGTTTGCGCAGTATTTCAGTGGGCAGAGTTACCTTGCTCCGGTTTCCAATGATCAGGTGGTCATGTTCAACGTAACTTTTGAGCCGGGCTGCCGCAACAACTGGCACATTCATCATGCTGATAAGGGCGGCGGGCAGATCCTTGTCTGCGTTGCCGGGCGCGGCTGGTATCAGGAGTGGGGCAAAGACGCTATTCCAATGAAACCGGGTGACTGTATCAATATTCCTGCTGGAGTAAAGCATTGGCATGGTGCGGCAGCGGACAGCTGGTTTTCTCATCTTGCTGTTGAGGTTCCGGGGGAAAACAGCTCAAATGAGTGGCTGGAACCGGTGGATAACGAAGAATATAGTAAATTAAAGTGAGGAAACGAAAATGAAAAAATTATTGATACTGGCATTAACCTTGTGTATGGCACTTTCGCTGGAAGCATGTGGTGCAGAGTCGGACGGTAATGCCGCCGACAATCAGGAAACGACTGCACCATCACAATCTGAAAATGAAAGCAAAACAGAAGAAGACAGTCAAACAGATGCACTTCCATCAGACACAGAAACTTCGGAAACGGGTGCATCAAATGAAGAAGCAAGTGATGCACCAGAAGAAAATAACAGTAAGGTCTTGGTAGCATACTTCTCCTGTACTGGCAATACGGAAGGCATTGCTGAAAAGGTTGCAGAAGCGCTTGGCGCAGACACCTATGAGATCGTGCCGGAGCAGCCCTATACGGAGGAAGACCTGAATTACAGCGATTCTTCCAGCCGGAGTACAAAAGAACAGAATGATGATTCCTGCCGTCCTGCCATTTCCGGTTCCGTGCAAAATATGGACGACTACGATACGGTGTTCATTGGTTACCCTAATATGGAGCAAGGTTTTAATTGTGTATTGTGTGCATAACGTTTAATAATAGAGAAAAATAAGAACTGTATACACAAAAAGAAAGAGAATTGTGTATGGTGTTGAGATAAATAGACAGGGAGAATGGAGCATTTATTATATGAGCAGACGAGTACTTTCATTGATTATGGCAGGAGTCTTGACAGCAGGCCTATTAATAGGATGTGGCTCAAATTCTGAGAACACAAAAAATGACTATACGATTCAGTCTGAACAGGCTACGGATGAACAGAAGCAGGGGGAAGAGTCAGAGACATTGGAAAATGTAGATGCAGAAGATACTGGTATAGAAGAAACAGAAAGTAATGAGACAGAGGAGAACACAATCGTAGTATATTTTTCAGCAACAGGGAATACGGGGCAGGTGGCGGGTGTGATCGCAGAGGTTACTGGTGGAGAACTGTTTCAGTTAGAGCCTGTAGAGCCATATACAGATGAGGACCTGGATTGGACGGATAAGAACAGTCGTGTAGGAAAGGAACATGAAGACCCGGAGAAGAGGGAGATTGAGTTGGTTTCCACTACGATAGATGGCTGGGAATCTGCATCTGTGGTGTATGTAGGTTACCCTTTGTGGTGGGGAATTGCGGCATGGCCAGTAAACAGCTTTGTTAAAGCAAATGACTTTGCAGGAAAAACAGTAATTCCTTTCTGTACATCTGCATCATCCGGATTAGGAGAGAGTGGAGAACTGCTGGCGGAGCTGGCAGGAAGCGGGGAATGGAAAGAAGGTATGAGATTCCCGTCTAATGCTTCAGATGAAGAGGTTCGGGAATGGGTAGAGAGCTTGGAATCATCTCAGAAAAGATAGAGTTTGCACAGGACATGATAATATATATGGTAGTGGAAAGGCTAAGAGGTATAACTCTTGGCCTTTTAATATTTTGAAAGTATGTAACTTGAAATAGAAGTAATTTTGTATATTATGAAAAAGTAGAGATTGACGTAATTTGATAAGCGTGCTAAACTGTTATTAGCACTCTTTTTTAATGAGTGCTAATAATGATAAATATTGGGAGGAATATAATGCTGGATTTGAATGATTTATTTTTGGAATTTGACAAAGAGATATCTTTAAAAAAGATTTATAAGCAGAAGATTACAAGAGGAAGAGACGCTCTGAGGACTAAGATTAGTAATGAATTTGCTGAAAAAGGGCGAAATAAACCTAAGTATTGTACTCAAGGTTCATATGCTATGAAAACAGCAGTAATGCCATTGGATGGCGATGAATTTGATCTTGATAATGGAATATATTTACAAGGTTATTCAACAATGCAATTGACCTGGCCTTCCACTCAAAGTGTACATAGTTGGGTAAAAGAAGCAGTAAATGGTCATACCTCAAATCCACCAGTAGATAAAAATACCTGTGTAAGAGTTGTGTATGAAGATAAATATCATATTGATCTCCCTATTTATATAATGGGTAAAGATGCTTATAATGATGATGTAGCGTATTTAGCACATAAATCAAAAGGATGGATAAAGAGTGATCCGAAAGCTTTCACCAACTGGTTCCAGAGTTATGTTAACGAAAATGGACAGCAAATACGTCGATTAGTTAAATATTTAAAGGCCTGGAAAGATTATAAGGGGATTGATATAAAAGGAATGGCGCTTACAATTTTGGTTTGTAGGAACTTTAATTTAACTGAAAATAGAGATGATATCTCCCTATTGGATACAGTAACTAATATCATCGATTCTCTAGAAGAGGATTTTCATTGCTATAAACCAGTGACGCCAACAGATGAAGATCTATTTTCGAATACCAGTGAAACTTCAAAAAATTCTATATTGAATGGATTAAACTACTTAAAGAGGAAGTTAGATACAGCGATTTATGAGGAAAAAAACGAGAAGGAAGCAACGGATATTTTACAAAAATTATTTGGAGATAGATTTCCTGAAGGAGAGGATGCTGATAAAAGCATTTATGAAAGTACAAGCGCATCTATTAATTTAGGAAAAGAGGATAGTCATTTTGCATAAACAGGTATACGATTTTTTGCTTCAAAACGGAATTGACTGCATTTATGATGAAGAATTAGACTGTATTATACTTAATATACCAGTAGATGGGGAATTGTTTCAGCTTTTAATGAGGTTTCCTAGATACTATCCATATAGCTTTCCCAAAGTATTGTTAGTAGATTGTAAAGGATATAGGATACCTCATCGATTTACAGACGAAAGTCTTTGTTTATATGATCTTAATGAAATGCTTCCAAATCCAGATAATTATTTGGAAGATGCATTGATGACTGTTAATAGAGCCAAAGAGTTATTGGTAAAAAGTAAAAATCATGATAATATTCTTGATTTTCATTGGGAGGCTATAGAATATTGGAAATCAAAGGCGAAGGGAAAAGTTGATTTTTTGCTGGAGGATAGTGATACTACTCGTTTGATTTGGACTTCTAAATTATTTGAAGATCATTATATAGTTTCTGATACTCAAGAAAGCATTAAAGAATTTGTTGGTGATACATATGGATTGCTAACTAAAAATATTGTATATGAAAAAGCTCTTTTTGTGAATGTGGGAAAAAAGCTATTATTAATGATAAATACAATTAAAGATATTCA
>CAMWMT010000011.1 GCA_947175375.1 uncultured Clostridiaceae bacterium
AGGATGTTGTATATGGCAGAAAAACGATTGCCTGATGAAATAACGGATTTACTGAAAGCCGGAAAAACTGTAGAAGCAAAGAAACTGTTTTCCCGATGTGATCCAAATGCGACCGCTCACTTTCGTTCCAATATTTTTACGCTCTCGCCCCTGCCCAGGGAATTTGCAGTCTGGGCACAGGAGCAGGGAGCGGATATTAATTTCCGGGATAAGTATGGGCTGACACCGATCTTCCATGTGGCCCGGATGGATGGGGATGTATCGCTTCTTATAGAGTTAGGGGCAGAAATAGAAGCTGTTACGAAAAATGGATGTACGCCGCTTCATACCGCAGCGGCACGCGGGAGAGCAAAAGCCGTGCGCACGCTGCTAAAGGCCGGTGCAAAGATCAATGCGCAGACGAAGGATTTTGACGGCTATGGCCATTTTACGCCTCTGGAAAAAGTCCTTTATGAACCGGACCTGAGCTGTTCCAAAAAATATGAGATCTGTAAACTTCTGCTGAATCGGGGAGCTTCGATAACAGACCGCTGCCGTCTGTTTGCATCTGCTTTTTCAGAGACATTTTACCGACACACTGCAGAGAAAAAATCTTCTAAATTTTTGCAAAATCAGGAAGCAGCACTGGAAAAGCTCTGTGCATTGTTTGACGTTGAAATATGCCGGGAAAAACCGATCCATGATAGGAATTCCCCGATCCTCCTGACAACAGTCGGCGGATTTAAAGAGAACTTTACAGAGCTCTGGAATTTCCTTGTTCCTCCCAGAGGCCGGGCACAGACGGCACAAGGAGAAGTCATCCGCATTGCAGGGCGGATTGAGGACGAACTCATGCGAAATGGCGGAATGAACTGGGATGACGATTACCGAAAAATGCTTCTTACATTTCAGAAATACCTCCGCCTCGGGAATCCTATAGAAGAATCAGACGAATATGTGGCAGAAATTATAGATGTGCTTAAGAACGGAGAGGTACACGATGGAATGATCTGGAGGCTGTGCTACTGTGCAAGGCACTGGGTGGAAGAAAATCCGGAAGTCATACCGCTTTTGGAAGCCGACTATACAAGATAACATTGGAAAACAGAGATCTGACAAAAAACAGAAAGCAAACATATGATTTTCGACAAGCTTTTTAACAGAAAAAAGAAAACTCCCACATATCATGAAAGCATAGACCGGACCAGATATGCACTCCTGGATGACTGGATCAAGAAGCTGGAGACAGGGGATCTGTCTGCTCTTCGAGTCGTTTATTCTGTATTTGCACAAAAAGACACAGAACTGATGAAACGCGCCGGAGAAGCAATCAGGCAGCAACTCTCTCCCATGACAAAACTGCAGCTTCTCAGGCTTTGTGAACGTTTCCGGACATTTACATCTCTGGAATGGTATATCGACTGGTCGTTAGTACAACTAGCCTGCATTAAAAATACCATTCATAGCATGATATATCAGTATGTATTAATCCTTGGCTCTTTTCATCCCAACGGATATTTCCGTGAAAAATGCATTCGTGACATGGCAGGGCAGAAAGACATGCTCTTCTGGCTGTTTCCCCGGGTCAATGACTGGGTCCTTCCGGTCCGTGAAGCTGCTGTCCGAATACTGGAAAGCAGTCTCGCAGACTGTGAAGGCGAGGAACTGATCTCCTGCCTCCCTGCATATGAGCGCCTCAAGAACTGTCGCCGCCGGACAGAAAATCAAATGCAGAATCTGGAAGAACAGCTTCACACAAGACTTCTTCAGGTCCTGAAAGAAATAAAGCCTGAGAAAATCTTCTGTATGGAACCTGCTGTACGGACCTCCCTGTACCGGACAGCGACACAGGCCGGGCTCTGGACGCTTCCGGAGATGGAGATTTATCTGAACCACGAGAAACTGTCTTGTTTGAAACGAATTCTGATCCGCAGAATTCTCGTCCATCCGGACTGCACGCTGGAATGGGCGGAGCACTATCTTACCGACCGCTCTTCACAGGTCCGCAGGATGGCAGTGGAATTCCGGTATGAACACTTAAAAACCCGCTGGGACGGACTGGAAGCCATGCTGCTGGACGAAAACTGGGGTGTCCGGGAATATGCTGTCTATATTCTCGAACGGCACAGCAGCCTGGATATCCGCGAATATTATATGGAACATCTTAAGGATGCTTCCCCCAAATCCGCAATCCTCGGACTGGCAGAGTACAGTCGGCAGGGAAATGTACCACACCTTTTAAGATTCCTTCAGAAACCAGAACGGCGAATCCTGAAATGCACGCTTCTGGCATTGGGAAATCAGGAGGATTTTACTGATGAAACGCTTTTGTGGAACTATCTGCTGGATGACCGAATTGATGTCTCCAAAGCGGCATATCTTTCCATAAAAAAGCGGGAATTCTATCCTGGCGCGACACAAATCTGTCGTGCCTTTCTGGGAACAGAGACCGAACACCAGAAGCGGTATCTTCTGAACCTGCTCCTGCGGGAAAATTCCTGGGAACGCCTGCCGTATCTTCTGCGTCTGTACTGCTTGGACCTGCCGAAACATGAAAAAAATATCCTTCTGTCAGGCATTCTGTGCCGCTCCATGTACGCAAGCGTTTCCAAACGGCTGTATGATGATATCCTTCTGGCTCTTGAGCAGAATAAGGGCCATCTTCCAGAAGGGATCGCCGACGAAATCCTGTATGATATGAAATTTCTTGCAAAACTATGAGTTTTCCTTAAAGATTATTTTATTCTGGAAAAGGAAGAATTTACTGATCCAAACTGGAAAGCAGCTCCAGGTTCTGTTTCTCATAATCATTAAACACCGAATCATCAAAGTCTGCTTTACTATATACCGGCTGATACCACGCACAGCTCATGAAGTAATTACTAATATCCTTATTCTCAAAAATATATCCGTGTCTGGCATAAATCTCATTTTTCGCCAGATGAATGACTGTCGATGGCACATTTTTAAAATCTTCTTCAGTATAGTATTTCATATCGCTAAAATACAGAGGCTCGATCAGTCCAGAGATATCATATATGCCCCGCTCATTTTCCCAGTAATCTACAATGTCTCCATAATAGCTGCTGTTATGATAGTATTCGTTTCTCTCCATGATGATCTGCTCAATCTCTTCATAAGATAGATCTTTATAAAACTGCGCGAAGAATTGATCGTGCATTTCCTTCGGAGTCATTTCCGAATCTGGACCTGTCTTTTCCTCTGGCAAAGAAGCCGCTTCCCCTGCATTTTCCTTTGACGAAAAATCTGGTTCTTCGGCATCTTCTGCGTACGGAGTAGCTGTCTCATCAGATTCCGTCTCCGCATTTTCAGATATATCGCTCTGTTCTTCATTCCTGTTTTCGTTGTCATTGATCTCCTGACAACCAGTCAGGCTGACTGCAGTGACCATAGCTGCGACCAAAAAAGCAACTGATTTTCTTCGGATCATATTCATTTTCCTCCTCTAAAAGGAACTGTTCATAAATTATTTTGCAGTTGGCGCAGATATGCCAAATGTAAAGATTTATTTACGAACAGTTCCTAATCTTCCATCAACCGACTACAATTCAGGGAATTGCTGAAAAGTCAAATGTTTCTGCCAGATTCTGCAGCATCTCATCGCTCACGTCAAAATTGCCCGACATGATATTCCCAAGCAGATTGACCACTACAAAGGACTTTTCTCTTTCCGCGATGATCAATGCTTTGGTACTGCTGTTTGCCAGCAGCAGTTCTTCCCCGTTCCCGGTCCGGTATGTCCACTCCCTGTACTGGTCCATGTCCCACACATTCAGCATGGCGGGATGAAATGTCCCCTTCATGGAACGTATGATCTGATAGTCCGTCGTACACAGAGACTCTCCGGACAGTATGGCATTTCCTTCTATATGAAAGCTTCCGTCGGCATACACATAACCGCCATAATCTTCCAGCTTTACATTTTTAGAAGGATTGCCAAAGAAATCTCCGGTCTGTGCCAGGCTGCACAGTTCCTCATAACTTTCCGCAATCTGAAATCCTTTCAGCTTGGACAACTGATAGGTCTCACAGATCTCGTCTATTTTATCTGCCATTTCCTGTGTATAGCAGAGGTATTCCCCATATTCCTCTTCCAGTCCGGTAGGACTGTTTCCAATGGAGGACAGGATCGCATCGTCCGCGTCATATTCTTCCAGGAATTTGTTCCATTCCACGCATGCCTGATGTTCCGGACTGTCAGCGTACCCACTCAGAGAAATCATATCCACTTCCTGTTCCTGATGGGTCTCATCCTCGATCTTCTCCTTTCCTATGCTGAGATTTTTCAGCCTCAGAAAACCCGCGGCACAGACTGCCATTGTCATGATCAGGACAGCCGCAAGGACTACGGCGACACGAAGGGAACGTTTTGTGTATTTTTTTATCATCTTTTTCTCCTTTCCTGCAGAATCCGGCGGTATGCAGGAACGTATGTTCTTTAACATCCGTTTCTTCGCATCCTCATCCGGCCGGACCGTCTCAAAAGCCTTATGAATATCTTCTTTCAACATTGAGATCATCTCCTTAAACACTGTTTTTCTTTAATAGCTTCCTTGCCCTTGACAGCTGGCTGCGGACCGTTGCGTTTGGACAACGCAGCATTTTCGCGATCTCCGGCGTATCGTAGCCTTCATAATAATACAGATAGATCACCGTTTTATATTTTACAGGAAGCTCCAGGATCTGTTCCAGCATATGGTTGTCAACCGTAACTTCCGGTTTTTCCAGCTCCTGAAAAACAGCCTGCAGCTTTTCCGTTCTTCGTTTCCAGCGTCTCAGTTCATCCCTGCAGGTATTCGATGCCGTCACGATCAACCAGGCTTTTTCATGCCTTTCCGATTCGAACTTCTTTCTGCACGATAGCAGCTTTAAAAACGTCTCCTGTACCATATCCTCCGTATCCGCTGCATTTTTCATAAAGGAAAAGCAGACGCGATAGACAGTGTCCACATGACGATCATAGATTTCTTCAATTTCTTCATCCGTACGCAATGAAGAAGTCATTGCTTTTCACCACCTTTCACTATGGATACGACGTATAGGGGCTATGTGATGCAGAGGGTCTAAAATATTTTCAACCGATCCTCAACCCTGTATCACTACCTGATCCGAAAACAAAAGAGCCTCCCTCTACAAGGTCTGACAGACTTGTCCGGAAAGCTCTTTTGCTGCAGTATTTTCTGTTTTGTCATGCATATATAAAGGATTTTCATCAATAATCGTACAGGCATATTTTATCTGCACTTATACAAGAAAAGAATATATTTTCTTTCCATCGATCTCATTAATTTCCCGGATATAATCTTCGATTTTCTTCTCCGAAACCTGTATTCCACAGTTCCTGAAGTTCGTCGCCGTAACCGGACAGTTTCAGACTGCTGGCAATTCTAGTACAAAATCTTCTTACAAAAGCATCTTCCGTCCGGAATGCATCATTTCCCAGCCCCTCAAAGCTGGTACTGATCACAATGTACTGCTCCTTCAACTGTTTCCAGAGCGCTACAAGCGTCGTTGTCCTTCCATACTGCCGGGCACGGTTGATCGTAAAGTACGAATCCTGTTCAATCAAACGGATGATCTTTCTGATATTAATTGAAAAAGTAAAATCCATTCTGACCAGATACTTTGCCTCATTCTCTCAAAACCTCTACCTTGCACTTGTGTTTCTTATCCGCCTTGCCATACGAAATCCCTACTGCAAGAATCCTTCCTGTATACTCGAGACTTCCACCCGGCTTTTTACTGAATTTCAGTGCGTATCTGCGGTCTTTGATCTGCCGGATGGCTTCTTCCGGCGTATAGTCCACTTTCAATTCCAGGATCAGGCAGTCCTCTTCCTTCTTTATTGGATAAAAGATAAAATCTACATATCCGATGCCCGCCTTGTCCTCACGTTCAATTCGGTACTGATCTCTGGCAGAAAGATAGACCATATTCACAATCATAGTAAGTTCCGTCTCATTGCTGTAGTAAAGTAATGGACTTTCCATGTCATGGACATGTTCCAGGATTTCTGACATAGTATCGGTATCCCCTGCTTTCGTCGCCTGGAGCATTCGATCAGATTCTCTGGCAAGACGATGTACATATCCGAGGGATGGTTCTTTCTGAAGCATGTCAGAAAATCTATCCATCAGTTCCTTATTGGGAATGGACACACTGCCATCTTCATAATTCAGGAAACCATAAACAACCATGGCTGAAAAGATCTCATTTTTGGTATTCAGATTCATGGATGTAGCTGCATACTCCCTCACTTTTGCAGAAACCGGAATCCCGGATACCAGCAGTGCAAGGTCATCTCTCACTGCCGCAATATTTTCTTTTACATAGTAGAAGATCTCATCATAAGGACCGGCACTGGTCCAGTAGTTGCCAAGGTTATTATTGGTCAAAGCCGCCACAACAGAACGGGGATTATAGACACGCTCCCCGGATTTTGTATGATATCCGTCATACCAGATCCGAAGCCCTCTTCTTGTAACGTTTTCCGTTTTCAAATGCCGGGTCTGGTAGCGGTCAAAAAGTTCATCCACCTCCTGCTCCGTGAATCCAAAGTACTCCGCATATTTCTCTTCAGAAGCCATGGTATATTCGTAAAACATGTTCAGTTCAGAACCGCTGGAATACTTTGCGATCGGAAGAATCCCTGTCATATAAGCCAGTTCCACATAGGACTTACCTTTCAGCAGGTTACTTAAAAATTCTACAAAATCAACCTTATCCCTGTCCGTAACAAAGTTCCTGTGAAAAATGTAATCCCACTCATCCAGCACAAAGATGAATCTGGCATCCTCTTCTATCTCATAAATCTCGCCCAGCACATCCCATACCGCATCTTCCTCGCTGATCTCGACTTCCGGATATGCTTTCCTCAGATCGTTTCGAAGCCGCCTTTCCACCCTGGAAATATACTGTTGATAGCTTGTACAATTCGAGGGAATCTCATTAAAACTGATACAGATCACCTGATGCTTGTTAATATGCGATTTAAAATATTCAGAATTCCCAATCTTCAGATTCTGAAACAGTTCCCTGCTGTCTGCACCTTTTCCAAAAAAGGAAGCAATCATACTTGCCGCCAGTGTTTTTCCAAACCGGCGGGGTCTTGTGATACAGATATATTTATTGCTTTTGTCTCCCGTTGCCTCATGCCGTCTGTCCCCATCAACCAGCGGAATCAATTCTTCCAGCATGTCAGATTTATCTATAAAGTAAGCGGCTTCTGCCTCATACTGAAACAGCCCAAAAGGATTTCTGCTATTCAGATAAACTCCCATGGAATCCCACACTCCTTCTTTCATCAAAATTTAACCATGCCACACCCCGGACAAAATATCCTGAAACAACTGCTCCACCGTATCGGTCTCATATCTCGCCAACGCACGAATCTGTGGCTTCGCACTCTTAACTGCTACCGGAAAACCCGCCATCTCCAACATCTCCCGGTCATTATCATTATCCCCGATCGCCATGCATTCCTCCGGATCAATGCCAAGTTCTCCAAGAATCTGTGTCAACGCCGTAGCTTTATTGACATGAAGCGGCATCATGTCCAGCCAGTCATTTCCGCCAGTTACAACCGTACACCGGCTTCCAAAGCGCTCCTGCCAGTATGCTTCATCCTTCAGGCCGCCTTCCTCATAGGCGGAAACCTTCATGTATTCTTCTTCTGTATGGAGAATATCCGGAACCAATGTTACATCATTTTTCACCACATCCCACATATGGTAGTAATAACGCATGTCCTTCGGCTGTACATAGCTTTCCATGACTCCGGACACCAGCACTTCCGCACCTTTCGTCTCCTGAACCGCCCGAATCAGTTCCCGGCCAAGTTCGCGATCCATAAATTCTTTGTGAAGTTGCCTCCCCTGATAGAAGCTGACACATCCATTTTCACACAGATATCCGATTTTTTCCCGAACGGGCCAAAACAGACGCTGAAGATTGGTATACTGTCGTCCACTGGCGGCAAAGAAGAGAATGCCACTGTCTATAAGCCCTTGAATCAGATCACAGGTATCCTCTCTGAGCGACTGAGCCCCATTTAAAAGTAATGTTCCATCCAGGTCACAGGCGATCAGTTTCAGTTCTGACATCTTTCATGCTCCTCTCCCGCAAGCTTTTTCATTCGTTGTAATGACTAATTTTGTCTTTATATAAACGGCACTTAATTCCTTCCCTCAAAGAGCATCGGCCATGTGCCGTTTATCAAACTTTTTCGGCAATTTTCAAACACCAAATATATAAATTTACATTTACCGCTCTAACTGTTATAATTGTATTGCATTTTTATTATATGGAAAAATGGCACAAAACGCAATATGAAAAGCCGGATGCTTAAATCCGCTTTTTCATTATGAATCAACAGAAAAACAGATGAAATTCTTTTATTCTACATTTCCTATTGACATAGTAGGAAATTGAGGTTATGATTCCAATAGCGAATGAAGCCTGTTAAAAGAATCGATTGACGAAAGAAGGAGTACCCTATGAATTTTATCTTTATTTCCCCTCAGTTTCCGCACACCTACTGGAATTTCTGTGACCGTCTGCACCGGAACGGAGTCAATGTCCTCGGAATCGGGGACAGCCCTTATGACGAGCTGGATGAAAACCTGAAGCGTTCCCTTACGGAATATTATCGGGTCGACTCCTTGGAGGATTATGACCAGGTACTGCGTGCCGTTGGATTCTTTACCTTTAAATATGGAAAGATCGACTGGGTAGAGTCCAATAATGAATACTGGCTTGCACAGGACGCGCGCCTGCGCACGGATTTTCACATCACCACAGGAGTAAATCAGGATGAGGTTGGCGGTTTTAACATGAAATCTGACATGAAAGCCTAATATGCCAAAGCAAACGTGCCCACGGCACGATGCCATAAGATCTCTACACAGGAAGCAGCAGAAGCATTTCTTGAAGAAGTGGATTATCCGGTCATCGTAAAGCCGGACACCGGTGTAGGTGCTACTGATACCTATAAACTGGAAAATGCTTCTGATCTGGAACGTTTCTTTGCCGATCTTCCTTCCGTCCCCTATGTGATGGAAGAATTTATCGAAGGCGATATCTGCTCTTATGATGCCATCACCGATTCCCGGTGCCAGCCATTATTTGAGTCCATGACTGTATGGCCGCCTTCCATTATGGATATTGTCAACGAGCAGATCGACCTTGCTTATTATACAGCAGACGAAGTGCCGCCGGAACTTGCCAGACTGGGACGCGCCACAGCGGAAGCCTTCGGCGCCAGAAGCCGTTTTATCCATCTGGAATTCTTCCGCCTGACCAAAGAGCGCAAAGGTCTGGGAAAACCAGGAGATTTTGTAGCACTGGAAGTAAATATGCGTCCGGCAGGAGGATACACACCGGACATGATGAATTATGCCCACAGTACGGATGTGTACCAGATCTGGGCGGATATGGTCACCGTTGACCGCCGTGTTCTGCCGGAGAGCGATCATCATCACTTTTGCGTCTATGCCAGCCGCAGGGACTGCTATACCTACGAACATTCGCATGAGGACATTCTGGCTCGCTATGGAGACCGGATCGTTATGTGCGAGCGGATGCCAGAGATCATGACTGCATCCATGGGTAATCAGATGTATACCGCGCATGCAGCAGACCTGGAAGAAACACTGGAATTTATCCGGTATGTCCATCAGCAGGCCGGTGCAGCAAAAGCATAAGGAGTTTATTTCCATGAAAAATCCACTGCGCTATCAGCTTTCCGAATATGACTGCGGACCCACCTCCATGCTGAATGCCATGAGTTATCTGTTTGATCGGGAAGAGATCCCGCCAGAGATCGTGAGAAATATCATGTTGTACTGTCTGGACTGTTTTGGGGAGGACGGCAGGAGTGGCAGGAAGGGCACCTCCTGCACGGCTATGATGTTCCTTAGCAACTGGCTCAACAGCTTCGGACAGGCAGGTCATCTGCCGGTTTCTAGCCAGTACCTGTCCGGAAAGACTGTGAATTTCAGCCAGAACAGTCTTCTTAGGGATGCCCTGAACCGGCACGGCGTCGCAGTGGTCCGGCTGGACCTGGAGGGATGGCATTATGTACTCATCACAGAAATCCAGGATAATCTACTCCGGCTGTTTGATCCCTATTATTTTGAAGGAACGTTTTCCGATCCCGCGATCCGAATCGTCACAGACCACCCGGATGCATATAACCGCATCGTACCTGTAACCTGCTTTGAACGGGAGACATTAACACCCTATGCACTGGGGCCGGCAGAAGGACGGGAGGCAGTGCTTTTATTTAACGAACGTACGAAACTGACGGAAGAACGAACGATCGAATATATGATATAGCGAGCTTCCTTATAATTTAGTAAATACAGGAGAAACAGACATGTTCAATATCTCAGATCAACTGGAACGGGAAAAAGAATACATCGTCAGGCTGCGAAGAGCCTTTCACGAAGATCCGGAGCTGGGGCTTCAGGAGTATCATACAGCAGAGCGCATCGAAAAGGAACTGGATCAACTCGGCATCGCACATTCCCGGATCGGAAAGAC
The DNA here is from genome assembly GCA_947175375.1 of uncultured Clostridiaceae bacterium. Taxonomy (GTDB): domain Bacteria; phylum Bacillota; class Clostridia; order Lachnospirales; family Lachnospiraceae; genus Hominiventricola. The sequence goes on from CAMWMT010000011.1 coordinate 10,543, forward strand.
AGGAGTACTTGGTACGATCCATGGAACCGGACCCGGTAATGGTGTAGTCGTCCTGCGGGCAGACATCGATGCGCTTCCCATACAGGAGACCAACGAAATCTCCTATCACTCCAGAACCGATGGCGTCATGCATGCCTGCGGACATGACGCGCATACAGCATGCCTTCTAGGCGCGGCAAAGCTTCTGGCAAAACACCGGGAACAGTTTGGCGGAAAAGTCCGTCTGGTCTTCCAGCCTGCCGAAGAGATCGGCCGTGGCGCGGAAGATTTTATCGAAGCAGGTGTCCTGGAAGGAGCCGACCGGGTATTTGGCCTTCATACAGCATCTGAAGTCCCATCCGGTGTCGTGGGGCTAAAAGCCGGACTGAACAATGCGGCCGTGGACCATTTCCGGATTGTTGTCCATGGAAAATCCACCCATGTATCCACACCCCAGCTGGGAATCGACGCCCTCTATATCGCCAGCCAGATCGTCGTATCCATCCAGGCGCTGGTCACCCGTCTGACCTCTCCCACTGAACCAGTCATCATCGGAATCGGAAAGATGGAAGCCGGGACCACCTACAACGCACTGGCTGAGACCGCCGTTCTGGAAGGCACTACCCGCACGATCTCTCAGGAAAGCCGAGAAAGGACCCGGGAGCTGATCGACCGGACCGTCCGGAATACAGCAGACACTTATGCCGGAACTGCCGATACCATCTGGACGGATATCTGCTCTGCCCTGATCAACGATCCAGATGTCTGCCTGGAGGCAGAAGACATGATAAAGAGTTCCGGAATCCCTCTTCAGGTCATCACTGACCGGGAATTATCCCTGGGCGGAGACAATTTTGCAGAATTTCTTCTGCACGTACCAGGCGCCTACGCTTATCTGGGAACCGGCGACCCGGAACAACCAGATACCCTGCACGCACCGCATAACGGGAATTTTAACATCGACGAAAATACCCTGGTCCCGGGAGCCGCACTCTACGCGGGCTACGCGCTTTCCAGGCTCAGTGAAACATACAGATAAAGCAGGTATTTCCCTGTTATCTGTCATTTATATCGTTCTCCAAAGCCATATTCCGATTCTCCTGGAACTTATACCTGCTGCTTCACAGAAAAAAGGAGCTGCCGGAAAATGCAGCCCCGGATGTATGATAAGCAGCGCTGTGTGGATTGGAGCGGACAGTGAGTCGGTTTTGTCCGTCTCAAACGGACGTCTGAGTCCGATTGAGACGGACAAAGCCGATTCAGTGTCCGATACATTCCATACAAGCGCTTATCATACAGCCGGGGCGTCTCTCCCGACACCCCCTAAAAATGGCATGCTCTGAAATCTTTACAACTGCAGTCCAAACGGCTCTCCGATCTGTACATAATCGTCAGGAATTCGTCCACTCTCTTCCGGCAGCTCTACTACATAGAACGTCATGGTCACGTTTTCCGCCGTATCGGAAATCCTTCCATCATCAATGATCTCCTCATTGGACATATAACCGGTTTTGCCATCCGAGCTTCGCAGGCCAAATTCCACCTGATGCCCATCGGAATCCTCTGCCAGCACCTGCGGCAGATACCGGGTAGGACCTGACTGCTGTATGGAAATCCTCTGCTCCAGTTCATTCATGGTGAGTTCTTCCAGCGTTATAGTTACACCGTCCGGTAAAGTAAATTCCTTTCCGATATCGATCCGCTTTGTATCCGCCATGAGCGCCGCTCCGTCTGCGGTAAACGCAAACTCCCAGTCTCCTTTGATCCCTTTCTCAGCTCCCAACTCATGAATCTCAATCCGGTATTCATTTTCTCCTGACAGATCCATGCCAGGCATATTGTAGAACATCTCTACTCCCAGGACTGTCTGCGCCTCATCCAGGAAACCCGCGCTTCCTCCGCCGCCTCCGGTCGCCCGTTTTCCATTAACATACAGAGCCTCATCAGGAGTCAGATATTGGTCGATGGGCTGCCCGTCCTCCCTCTGTACCGTATAGTTGACGGTCAGCTTTTCCTCCGAGACAACCGCCTCCTGTAGTGTTACCACATATCCCTTGTCCGCCACGGATGTGTGAATCACATCCCGATAATCCTCCAGATCTCCGGACAGGCCCAGTGCGCTCCCAATGCTCCAGGTGATCTGTTCAATTGCCGCATGCACTTCCCCACTGAACACCACTGTTCCGGTCAAAAGCGCCACTGCTGCACATGCAGCCACAGTCATCTTTCCGAACCTTCTTCCTGCTCTCTTCTTCTCTTTCCTGATCTCATTTAATACGGTCGTCTCATATCGTCTCATTTCCATATCCTCAGGGCTTTCCATGAGCCGCTCCCTGTCGGTCTGAAGGTCCGTCCTGATCTCATTTGCCAGTCTGTATGCCTCTTTGTTCATGTTCACGCCCTCTTCCTTTCTCCAAATTTGCTGCGGATCTTCTTCTTTCCACGGAAGATCCTTACATAAACGTTGTCTCTGCTCATCCCCAGCGCATTCCCTGCTTCCTCCGGTTCTTCTTCCATCAGGAAAATCCGCCGGAACAGTTCCTGATCTTTCGGAGACAGGCAGTTTAGAATTTCTTCGGTCTCTTTTGAGAGTTCCTGTTCTGTCAGCTCCAGGAGAGCGGTATCCTCTTCAGGAATCTCCATCTCCATTTCCTCCAGAGACATGGACGCATGCTCCCTCTGAATCTTTCGCAGCGTGTCAATAGCTTCCAGTCTCGCTACCCCTGCCGCCCAGTTCACAAAGCTTCCTCTGTTCTCATCAAAACAGTCGATGTTCCTCCAGATCCCGAGAAAAATATCGTTCATGCACTCCTCCACCCGGTCCGGCGAGGCAAACAGTCTCTTCTGCACAATGGACTTTAAAAGCCCGCCGTAGGTTCTGATCACATACACAAGCCCCTCTTCCTGGCGCTTTCTGATCAGGTCTACAAAATTACTCTCATTTGCTTTCATCACAGTTACCTCAAAATATATCCTGCTGAATTTCTGCAGTTCCATTTCTGTCAATCCCGTAAGCTTACGCGGTATCCATCCTTCGGACGCCTTTGTCAGAACCTCCAAGTCGGCCGCCCTTTTGGTTCCTTCACTTTATATTCCGTCTGCTTACGAGGATATCTTACACTTTTCTAAAAAAATTTTACTGAACAGCAAAAAATAATGCAGGCAATCTATTCAGGGGAATATATTACCAAAAGTACAGCTAAAACAAAAACAGCAGCCAAAACAGGAAGCTCTCTGCACACCCCGAGCAATACTCCCGAAAAGGTCTGAAGAAAACTTCCTGCTCCCACTGCTAATCATCTCTGTAAGGATTCACTTATACTACATCACATCTGTCTGTACACATACCGAATCTGACAGATTATCTCTCTTTTCCCAGCTCCCAAAACGCCACTGCACTGGCCGCTGCCACGTTCAAAGAATCCACCCCGTGAGCCATGGGGATACGGACTCTGTAATCACAGTCTGCGATTGTTTCGGCCGCCAGTCCGTCTCCCTCCGTGCCGAGGATCACTGCAAGCTTTTCTTCGCAAAGCAGCCCCGGATCGTCAATGGATACGGAGTCCTCCGTCAGCGCCATAGCCACTGTCCGAAAGCCCATCTTACGCAGAAGCGCCATTCCATCCTCCGGCCACGCATTCTTTCCATCCAGCCAGGTCCATGGAATCTGAAACACCGTTCCCATGCTCACTCTGATGGAACGCCGGTACAACGGGTCACTGCAATCCGGTGTCAGCAGCACCGCATCCATGTTCAGTGCGGCAGCGGAGCGAAAAACGGCACCTACATTGGTAGGATTCACTACATTTTCCAGAATGGCGATCCGCCTTGCATCCCTGCAGATCTCTTCCACCGGTCGAAGCGGTGGCCTTCGCATGGCACACAGCATCCCCCGGGTCAGCTTATAACCCGTGATCTGCACCAGTACATCCATCTCTGCTGTATAAACAGGAATGTTTCCGCACCTTGCAAGAAGCTCCCTTGCCTCCTTCTCCACATACCGTTCCTCTACCAGAAAAGACAGTGGGACACATCCGGCATCCAGCGCCCGTTCGATGACTCTTGGGCTCTCCGCAATAAATATACCTTTCTCCGGTTCATGACGGTTCAAAAGCTGTATTTCCCGGAGCCTGGCATATACATCCAGCTCCGGCGCTGCAAAATCGCTGATTCTGATCACATGAGACATCGTGCGTTTCCTCTCCTCCCTGCAAGCATACCTGCCTTTCTCAGCTGTTCAGCCGGGGATATAAATCTTTGATATGATGGTACAGGTCCCGATACACACTCTGATACTCCTGATACCGCGCCACATACTCCCTGACCGGCTCTGTCACCTCCGGATCCATCTTCACGATCTCCCGGCATGCAGCAGGAACATCCTCATATACACCGGTTCCAACCGCTGCCAGTATCGCGGCTCCAAGACATGCTTCTTCTTCTGTCTGAGTGGTATATACCGGCATATCCAGCATATCTGCCTGAATCTGTCTCCAGGTCCTTCCTTTTGCTCCTCCGCCGGAGGAGATCAGCCGGTTCTGTTTGATCCCTGTTTCCTGAAAAACGCTTCTGCATTCGCACAGATTATACATGACTCCTTCCATGGCTGCACGGACCAGATAAGGCTGTTCATGTTTCAGGCCAAGCCCGAAATAGACTCCGCGCGCGCAGGGATCATTATACGGCGTGCGCTCCCCGGCCAGAAAAGGCAGAAAGACCAGTCCTTCACAGCCTGCCGGTACCCGGTAAGCTTCCTCATCCAGTTCAGAAAACGGCCTTCTGTCCCGCAAGACCTTGTTTTTCAGCCAGCTTAAAGTGTTACCGCCGTTCAGGGCGCCTCCCTGAAAGATCCAGGTATCCGCCAGCGAATGGCACCAGAGCTGGCAGCACATCCCTGCATCCACTACCGGTCTTTTGGTGACCGCTGCCAGCTGGGATGCCGTTCCTATATTGCATGACAGGATTCCTTCCTCTACGATGCCGTTGCCGATCATCTGAGCCGCACAGTCTCCCGCGCCTGCAACGACCCTGGTTCCCTTCGAAAGACCTGTCTCCGCGGCTGCCTGAGTCGTAACTGTCTGAACGATCGCAGAAGACTCCACAACCTCCGGCCATATATCCTCACGAAGCTCCAGTCTTTGAAGCAGTTCGCTGCACCAGCGCCGGTTTCTGACAGAAAAGGCCAGTGTGGCACTGGCGTCATTGTAATCCGTACAGATGACTCCTGTTAGCTTATAACGAATATAATCCTTCGGAGACATGACAAAGGCGATTTTCTCATAGGCCTCCGGCTCATGTCGTCTGATCCACAGCAGAGAGCAGATCAGCATCCCGGCACCTGGTCGATTCAGCAGCTCTTCTTTCAGAAGGCTGCCCGCTTTCTGACAGATTTCCTCTCTCTCCATCCCTGAGCGCTGGTCCAGATGGATGATTGCCCGTCCTATGATATGCTTCTCCCGGTCCAGTGCCACCAACCCATGCATCTGCCCGGAAAACCCAATCCCGGAGATATCCTCCGCAGCCACCCGGGAGCTGCTGAGAGCCACTGCCACTGCCTGCTTTGTACACTCCCACCAGACTTCCGGCTCCTGTTCTGCATATCCCATCTTTAGAGTCATGACTTCATAACCGAACTGACCCATTCCCATGGTCTTTCCGCCTTCATCCACGATCAGGGCCTTCACACTGGAAGTCCCAAGGTCAATTCCCATTAAATACCCCATATATCTTCTCCTTATCTGCTATGGTGTCCATCCTGCTTTTTCTTCCGTACATCCCGTACAGCGACGTCTTTCCTTATGGAACAGCTTTGTTCCTTTTCATAATAACACACTTTACTCTTTCCTGGAAAGTGAATATACATAACTCTGTATTCCTGTGCCATACTTTTCAGCATTTCCTTCAGAAAACAGGGATATAGAGAAATAAAAAGACCTGCGACTAACGCAAAACGTAAAATCGACGAACGTTATATATAAACGGCACTAAATTCTTGCCATCATAGAACACTGCTCTATGTGCCGTTTATCATACTTTTCTGGCAATTTTTAAACACCAGATATATAGATTATCTGATTCTATCGTGAAATGGGTAGATCATGGTAAAATCGCAAAAAGAAAGGCTCTCACTTTTGTGAAAGCCTTGAATTTCCGAGGGAGTGGGGACTTTTTCAAGTCCCCGAAAGTGTTATGAATGAAATACTGATGTGTTCCTGTTACGAGTATTATCATAACAGGAAATTGTGACGAAAGTGTGGAATCCAGATTAAGGATTTCTAAAAATACGAAAGAAAAAGAGAACAAAAACAAAACAAACTTTTTAGAACCGTGAAGTCACGCCGGCGGGCACAGGTCCCGTTCCCGAAACAGTTCCTCCACGATTCGCAGATACTCCGTAAGATCCTGAACCTTCCGGATCCGCTTCTCATATTTCTTTACATCCGAAAACAGATGGATCTGGTAGAACCACAGCTCCTTCATCTTGAACAGTACGCTGGTCCTTGACAGTCCCCGGTCCAGATAGCCCTTCACCAGCCTTTTATGGAACTCCATGAACTGTTCCTTCGTACCTCCATGGAGCAGCCCCGGATTCAGGATCACTCCCCGACCGATCATGAGCCGCTCCTCATCCGGATATTTCTCACGGAACTGCCGGATGAGCCTGCCGGTGAACAGGTCCCCATTGTAGCACAAAGGATTCCGGCTTCTCTTCTGCGCTTCTTTATAACATTCCATCCGCGGTTCATGTTTATAATGATCC
>CAMWMT010000012.1 GCA_947175375.1 uncultured Clostridiaceae bacterium
ATGTAAATCAGGGAATACTGATATAAAAATACGAGGAGGATATATTTAGAGTATGAGTGTACAGGTAGAAAAATTAGAGAAAAACATGGCAAAACTGACCATCGAAGTGCCTGCTGAAAAGGTGGAAAAGGCAATTCAGATCGTATATCAGAAAGCGAAGAAAAAGATCAGCATTCCGGGCTTCCGCAAAGGAAAAGCGCCGCGCCAGTTAATTGAGAAGATGTATGGAAAAGAAGTATTTTACGAGGATGCCATCGATGAACTTCTTCCGGAAGCTTATCGTGAGGCTGTAGATGAGTGTGAGGAGGAGCTGGTATCCCGTCCGAAGATTGACATTGTACAGTTTGAGAGTGGAAAGCCGTTTGTCTTTACTGCAGAGGTTGCTGTAAAGCCGGTAGTGACACTTGGCGAGTATAAGGGAGTTCAGGTGGAGAAGGTACCGGTTGAGGTGCTGGATGAAGAAGTGGAAGCTGAACTTATGAAAGAAAGAGAAACCAACTCCAGGACCATCACGGTGGAGGAGCGTGCGGTAGCGGATGGTGATATGGTCACCCTTGATTTTGAAGGCTTTGTGGACGGAGTTCCGTTTGAAGGAGGAAAGGGCGAGAATTACGATCTGACCATCGGTTCCGGTTCCTTTATTCCGGGCTTTGAGGAGCAGCTTGTTGGTGCTGAGATCGGTCAGGACCTGGACGTGAATGTGACATTTCCAGAGGACTATCATGCGGAAGAGCTTGCTGGTAAGGCAGCAGTATTTAAATGCCGTGTGAACTCCATCAAGGTGAAAGAACTTCCGGAAATTGACGATGAATTTGCACAGGAAGTGTCTGAATTTGATACACTGGATGAATATAAAGCAGATATCCGGGCAAGACTCCTGAAAGACAAAGAAGAAGATGCGAAGAAAATGAAGGAAGACGCTGTGATCGAGAAGATCATTGCCGGTGCACAGATGGATATCCCAGATCCAATGGTGGATTTCCAGACAGAGCAGCTTATGGAAGATTTTGCACAGCGTATGCAGATGCAGGGAATGTCTATTAGCCAGTACTTCCAGTATACCGGTATGACTGCAGAACAGTATAAAGAGCAGATGAAGCCGAGAGCGCTCCAGAATATTCAGAGCAGACTGGTTCTCGAAGCAGTTGCAGAGGCTGAGAAGATCGAGATAACAGATGAAGACGTGGATGCGGAATTCCAGAGAATGGCAGATCTTTACAAGATGGATGTGGAAAAGGTAAAAGAGATCTTTTCGGAAGAACGCCTGGAAGATATGAAGAAAGATCTTGCGATCCAGAAGGCAGTGGATCTGATAAGAGACGCAGCAGTCGAAGAGTAAGCTTCGGGAGTGCCGCAGCGTGTTCTGCTGCACAGGATCGTGTAAGACAAAGGGCCCTGTCGGGCCGGGAGGGCATGGCAGGGCAGCTGTGCCCTTTGTCAGCGAAGGAGCAGTTTTATCATCAGGAGGAGGAATAGTATGGCATTAGTACCTTACGTCATAGAACAGACCAGCAGAGGAGAGAGAAGCTACGACATCTACTCCCGACTTTTAAAAGAGCGGATCATTTTTCTTGGAGAAGAAGTAACTGAGACAACTGCCAGCCTGGTGGTAGCTCAGCTTCTGTTCCTGGAATCCGAAGATCCTGGAAAGGATATCAATCTGTATATTAACAGTCCGGGCGGTTCTGTGACTGCCGGAATGGCAATTTTTGACACGATGAACTATATTAAGTGTGATGTGTCGACCATCTGTATTGGTATGGCGGCAAGTATGGGTGCTTTTCTTCTGGCAGGAGGCACAAAAGGGAAACGTTTTGCCCTGCCGAATGCGGAGATTATGATCCACCAGCCTCTGGGAGGAGCCAGAGGCCAGGCAACAGAGATCGAGATCGCCGCAAGGCATATCCTGCGGACAAGGGAGAAGTTAAATGGTATCCTGGCAGAGCGTACAGGCCAGCCGCTGGAAGTGATTCAGCAGGATACAGAGCGGGATAATTATATGACTGCCGAAGAGGCAAAGGCTTATGGGCTGATCGACCAGATCATGGAGAGGCATTAAGGGAGAATTACATGGCTAGAAATGAAATCAGATGTTCTTTTTGCGGCAAGACAGAAAGTCAGGTCTTAAAACTTCTCAAAGGGCCCAATGATGTCTACATCTGTGATGCATGTGTGGAGCTCTGTTCTGAGATTATTGAAGAAGAACTGGCTGAAGAAGAGGGCATTTTTGATGAAGAAGAGATCAACCTCTTAAAACCGGAGGAGATTAAGCGTTTTCTGGATGATTATGTGATCGGACAGGAGAAAGCTAAGAAAGCGCTCTGCGTGGCGGTATATAATCATTATAAACGAATTCTTGCACAGCCGGATCTGGACGTTGAACTCCAGAAGAGCAATGTCCTTCTGCTTGGCCCTACCGGTTCAGGAAAGACGCTGCTGGCACAGACACTGGCAAAGATCCTCAATGTACCGTTTGCGATTGCAGACGCGACAACACTGACGGAAGCTGGTTATGTGGGTGAGGATGTAGAGAATATTCTGCTGAAGATCATTCAGGCGGCAGATTATGACATTGAGCGTGCCCAGAAGGGCATCATCTATATAGATGAAATTGATAAGGTTACCCGAAAATCAGAGAATCCGTCGATTACCCGGGATGTGTCCGGCGAAGGAGTACAGCAGGCGCTTCTGAAAATCGTGGAAGGGACCATGGCTTCTGTTCCGCCTCAGGGAGGCCGGAAGCATCCGCATCAGGAACTTCTGCAGATCGATACGACCAACATTCTTTTTATCTGCGGAGGCGCTTTTGAGGGTCTTGACAAGATCATTGAGACCCGTATGGACCGGGGTTCCATCGGCTTTAATGCAGATATCCGGGACAGACGCAGAGAGGATGTGGGAGAGCTTCTGCGCAATGCGCTCCCGGAGGATTTCATCAAGTTTGGAATGATTCCGGAGTTCATGGGGCGTGTGCCGATCGCGGTATCCCTGGACCCTCTGACTCGTGATGATATGGTACGGATTCTACTGGAACCGAAGAACTCGATCATCCGCCAGTACCAGAAGCTGTTTGGACTGGACAATGTGGATCTGAAGTTTGACAAGGATGCAGTAGAAGCCATTGCGGATAAGACCATATCCCGCAAGACCGGGGCAAGAGGACTGCGTTCTATTATGGAAGAGACGATGATGGATCTGATGTTTACGATCCCATCTGACGATACCATTAAGAGCTGTACGATCACGCGGGAAGCGGTGGAAGGAACCGGAGAACCGGTTATAACGAGAAGATAAGACAAAACAAGGGGCCTTTTGCATGAGGGTCCCTTTTCAGCATCTGTCATGGGCATTCTTTGGACGGATGCGGAACTCTAATCGGAGGTAAGTATGGGAGAACTTGAAATTAAGCTGCCGGCAGTGGCGCTGCGTGGAATGGTCATTCTTCCGGAGATGATCACCCATTTTGATGTGACGCGTGCTCGTTCTGTGAAGGCAGTGGAGAGAGCGCTGACGCAGGAACAGAAGCTTTTTATTGTGGCACAAAAGAATCCGGAAGATGAGATGCCGGATATGGACAGACTGTTTCAGATGGGAACAGTTGTTGAGATCAAGCAGATCGTGAAGATGCCGCACCATATTCTACGTGTTCTGGTAGAAGGACTATACAGTGCACGGCTTGTTCAGCTTGAAGGGGAAGAATATCTGGAGGCATCTGTTGTTCGGGCAGAGCCAGAGGGCTTTGGAACTCTGCCCCAGAGTGGGAAAGAGGCCATGTATCGCAATCTTCAGGATATTTTCCGGAGATACTGTGAGAGTAGTAAGAAAGCAGGTAAGGATATTATCCGCCAGGTTCTGGACAGTGACGGACTGGAAAAGCTGATCGAGCAGGTGATGGTGCATACGCCTTTTACATGGGAGCGGCAGCAGAAGCTTCTGGAGACAGAATCTCTGTCGGAACGTTATGAGATGCTCTGCATCATACTGAATAATGAGATCGAGATCGAGCAGTATCGGAAAGAGATTCAGGAAAAAGTAAAGGCGCGTGTAGATAAGAACCAGAAGGATTACCTCCTGCGGGAGCAGATGAAGGTGATCCGGGAAGAACTAGGTGATGAAGGTCCGGGTGCAGAAGCAGAGCAGTTCCGGAAAGCAGTGAAAAAACTTTCGGCTTCTGAAGAGGTAAAAACGCGGATCGAAAAGGAAATACAGAGATTTTTAAATGCTGGTTCCAATTCCGCAGAAGCCTCTGTAATCCGCGGGTATATTGAGACGCTGCTGGAGCTTCCATGGGACAGGTGCAGTGAGGATCGTCTGGATTTAAAAAAGGCAAAAAAGATTCTGGAAAAAGAACATTATGGCCTTGAAAAGGTAAAGGAACGGATTCTGGAATTTCTGGCAGTCAGACAGATGCTGGATGGAGGAGAAAGCCCGATTCTGTGTCTGGTGGGGCCGCCCGGAACAGGAAAGACGTCCGTGGCGCGTTCCATTGCTCATGCGCTGAATAAAAAATATGTGCGCATCTGTCTGGGAGGAGTACATGATGAAGCAGAGATCCGGGGACATCGAAGAACCTATATCGGAGCCATGCCGGGAAGAATCGTAGATGGTATCCGTCATGCGGGTGTGAAAAATCCTCTGATGGTACTGGATGAGATCGATAAGGTCAGCAGCGACCATAGAGGGGATACGTTTTCCGCGCTTCTGGAGGTATTGGACAGTGAGCAGAATGTGAAGTTCAGAGATCACTATGTGGAGCTTCCGGTGGACCTGTCCGAGGTGATGTTCCTCTGTACCGCTAATGACACCCAGACGATTCCAAGACCGCTCCTGGACCGTATGGAGATCATAGAGGTCAGCAGTTATACGGAAAATGAAAAGCTGCATATTGCCAGAGAGCATCTGCTTCCCAAACAGATGAAGCGTCACGGCTTGAAGAAAAGTCAGCTTCAGGTGACAGAAAAGGCCATGGGAAAGATGATCCATCAGTATACTAGAGAAGCAGGAGTGAGGAATCTGGAGCGTAAGATCGCTTCGGTCTGCCGGAAAGCGGACCGGGAGATCCTGGAGCAGGGGAAAAAGCGGGTGCGTATCACAGATGGGAATCTGGAAAAATATCTGGGTAAGACGATCTACGAATTTCAGGGACGCAATGAGAAGGACGAAGTCGGCATCGTGCGTGGGCTTGCGTGGACCAGTGTGGGAGGCGATACGCTGGAGATCGAGGTGAACCTGATGCCCGGAAAAGGCAATCTGGAGCTGACCGGACAGATGGGAGATGTGATGCAGGAATCCGCAAGGGCAGGTATTAGCTATATCCGTTCAATCAGTCCGGAATATGGCCTTGAGAAGGATTATTTTCAGGAACATGATATCCACATCCATATCCCGGAAGGAGCGGTGCCAAAGGATGGTCCTTCCGCAGGCATTACCATGGCGACTGCCATGCTGTCCGCAGTGCTGGAGAAACCGGTCCGCGCAGATGTAGCGATGACCGGAGAGATCACACTCCGGGGAAGAGTACTTCCGATCGGTGGGCTGAAAGAGAAGCTTTTGGCAGCAGGAAGCGCCGGCATGAAGACGGTTATTGTACCGAAAAAGAATCAGCGGGATGTAGAAGAACTGTCGAAGGAGATCACGGGCGGTCTGGAACTGGTCTATGTGGAAGGCATGGAAGACGTGATCGCACACGCATTTGTATAAGAGGTGGCTATGGTAATCAAACAGGCAGAGCTGGAGACCGTCTGTGGTATCACCAGCAGGCTTCCGGAAAATACGATCCCGGAAGTGGCATTTTCCGGAAAATCAAATGTGGGGAAGTCTTCGCTGATCAATGGACTTCTGAACCGGAAGTCTCTGGCGAGAACTTCTTCCCAGCCAGGGAAGACCCAGACGATCAATTTTTATAAGGTGAATAAGGAACTGTATCTGGTAGATCTGCCAGGATATGGTTATGCAAAAGTTGCTCAGGAGATCAAGGCAAAATGGGGGAAGATGATCGAAAATTATCTTCATGGCTCGAAGCAGTTAAGAGCTGTATTTCTGCTGGTCGATATCCGACATGAACCGTCAGCCAATGACAAGGAAATGTATCACTGGATCATCCATCAGGGATATGAGCCGATCATCATCGCAACAAAGCTTGACAAGATCAAGAGAAGCCAGGTGCAGAAGCAGTTAAAGCTTTTACGGGAGGGTCTGGATCCTGTGCCGGGCACCAGGATCATTCCGTTTTCTGCAGAGACGAAGCAGGGCAGAGAGGAGATCTGGGAGATCATTGAAGGATATCTGGAGGAGGAGTCCGTATGAGCGGTGAGCCGCCAAAAGAAGAACGCAAGGAGTCTGAATATATCCAGCTTCGAAGAAATCTTCTGAATATTGGGATATTTGCAGCAAAAATCTTGCTGCTTATTTTCCTGGGACCAGTCCTGGTGCGTTTTTTCCTTCCGGTCATCATTGGCTGGCTGATCGCGCAGCTGGCCAATCCGCTGGTACATTTTCTGGAGAAGCATCTTCATATCGTGAGAAAGCACAGTTCATTCGGTGTGATCTTTGGTGCGATATTTTTAACCGTAGCAATAGGTTATTATGTCATTGTGTGGGTGTGGAGAGAGGCAGGAGAACTGGTTCAGAGACTGCCGGCCTATTATCAGGCGCTTGTGCAGGGACTGGATAAGATCGCAGAAAATCTGCAGAGTGTGGCGAAAAAGATGCCGCTGGAGACACGGGAAAAGATCGCGGGTTTTACAGATCATTTTACCGATTATCTGGGACAGCTTATCAGCAGCCTTGGCGGCGGTATGGTAGAGACAGCAGGAAATGCTGCAAGAAATATTCCGTCGATCCTGGTCGCATTCATCTTCTCACTTCTGTTTGCGTATTTTTTTATCGCGCAGAGGGAGCGGATCTATCAGATCACAGGACATATTATACCGGAGCAGACAAGAGACGGAATTCGGATGGTGTGGGGGAAACTGAAATATGCAGTAGGAGGATATTTTCGGGCACAGTTTAAGATCATGGGAGTTGTAGGGATCATTCTGGCAGCAGGTTTTCTGATTATGAGAATCGACTATGCCATCCTGCTGGCGGCAGTGATCGCACTGATGGACTTTCTGCCTATGCTGGGAACTGGAACGGTACTCCTGCCATGGGCGCTGTTCTGCGCTCTGAGCGACGCGCTTCCAAGAGCTGCGGGATTTATCGTCCTGTATGTAGTGACCCAGCTTACAAGGCAGCTGATCCAGCCTAAAATGGTGGGGGACAGTATCGGTGTGGATACCTTGACAACGTTATTCCTGTTGTTTGTCGGCTATCGGCTGGCAGGACTTTTGGGAATGATCGTGGCAGTTCCCACAGGGCTCATTGTACTGCAGTTCTATGAGGCAGGAGCGTTTGAACATGTGATAAAAAATATCCGCGAACTTATGGGGCTGATCGCAGGCTGGAGAGGACGTGGGGGCCAGTGAGGAACCTTACAGAAGCTGTTCCATGACATGTGCATAGATTTCCTGGCTTTTGGATTTCCAGTGGTTGCATACGGAGATGGCCTGTTTTTCGGAAGGTACGGAAATGGTCAGTTCGATCAGGGTGGCATTGTTTTCTCGGACCTGGCAGCATACCAGATAGTCCGCTGTATTACCCTGGAAATAATTGGCAGTGACAGAACGGGAGTCTTGAATTTCATGCTGCTTCTGCCCCAGATATTCCCGGATATCCTGGCAGATCGCATCAGAGATCTTGTCGCCAAAATAATCCAGTGTATTTCTTCCGGATTCTGTAATATGGTAACTGGAGCTGTTGTGAGTATTGGATATGGTCACAAGGCCGGTCTCATCCAGTTCCGACAGAGCCTGCTGGAGAGTAAAATAATTCGTATATTCTTTTTCCAGAATAAATTCTGATATCTGGGAATTGGTCAGTGGGGTGTCTATCATGGAAAGCATCTTCAGTACGATCAGTTTGTAAAGAGTCAGCGTGTCAGACATAAAAAATCCTTTCTGCATCTGCAATAAAATATTTTCCCTGCCAGGTGTTCTGTGTGCGGAATTCCTGATGAATTGTGTTGAGTACATGTCGTTTGGACCGGCTCCAGAGAGGCGCGATCAGCAGGTCTTTCGGTCCGTCACCCGTCAGACGGTGGATCACGATGTCAGGCCGTAAAAGTTCTACGCAGGAGAGAATGATTTGCACATATTCTTCCAGAGAGAAGACGGGAAACGGAGTCTGCTCGTAGATTGCTGCCAGGTCTGTCCCTTTTAAGATATGCAGAAGCTGGAGCTTTATGCCCTGAATATCCTGCGTGTTCAGATATCGGATCGTCTTAAGGATCCGTTCCCTGTTCTCTCCGGGAAGCCCAAGGATCACATGGGTGATGACCTCCAGTCCATGAGAGCGGAGCCTCTGGACCGCATCTTCATAGACAGCCAGCGGATATCCTCTTCGGATGAAAGAAGCCGTATCTTCATGCATGGTCTGAAGTCCCAGCTCTACCCATACCGGTTTGATCTGGTTCAGCTCTGCAAGGAGGGAGACGATCTCCGGTTCCAGGCAGTCCGGCCTGGTGGCAATGGACAGAAGCACGATCTCCGGACATTCGATTGCTTCCAGAAAGATGGAACGCAGATAAGAGACCGGGGCATAGGTATTGGTATATGCCTGAAAATAAGCGATATAGTGATTCACGGGACGTTTATCCTTCAGGCGCTCTTTTGCCTTCTGGATCTGTCCGCGGATGGAGAGTGCAGGATCAGCTGCAAAATCACCGGAACCGCCTGCGCTGCAGAAAATGCATCCGCCGGTACCTAGAGAGCCGTCTCTGTTGGGGCAGCTCATCCCTCCATTCAGGGCAAGGCGGTAGATCTTCTCTCCATATCGTTTTTTCAGTTCGTAGTCAAGTGAGTGATAAGGCTTGTCATTCCATAACATCATATCATCCAATCTATCACACGGAATGCTAAAAATCAAGCGGCAATTCCGTTGGCGGAAAAATCCCGTTTTTATGAAATCCCCCTTTTCATTTGTGAACAAAAATAGTATACTAATACTGGTTCAAAAATGTTCTGCCGATCTGGCAGACTCTTTCCCCAGTGTATAGAGCAGGAATGGACAGTAGGAACAACAGGAGGAATCTATGGATAATATGAGAGAAAAGTATGAATCTCTGTCTCTTGCGGTGCTGCGAGATGTTGCAAAGAACCGCGGCATCAAGGGAACTTCTTCCATGAGGAAGGATGCAGTGATCGAGGCAATGCTGGCAGAAGATGAGAGAGTTGCCTCAGCAGAGATGGTAAAGACACAGGCGGCCGAGAATGGCAGGACTGTGTCAGATATGGAACAGCTTGACAGCGGACAGACGATAAAGGGGATTCTGGAAGTCATGTCAGACGGTTTTGGATTTATCAGAAGTGATAATTACCTGCCGGGAGAGAATGATGTCTATGTGTCTCCGTCCCAGATACGCAGGTTTGGGCTGAAAACAGGTGACATTGTCGCCGGTAATACGAAAGTAAAGACAGAAAAAGAAAAGTTTTGTGCGCTTCTGTATGTGAAGAGTGTTAACGGACTCCATCCGGAGGTGAATGCCAGAAGGCCTAATTTTGAAGATCTGACCCCGATCTTTCCAAATGAACGCATTAAGATGGAACGTGCGGGCGGAAGCATTGCCATGAGGATCGTGGATGAAATCGCACCGATCGGAAAGGGGCAGCGTGGTATGATCGTCTCTCCGCCGAAGGCCGGTAAGACAACACTTCTAAAGGATGTAGCGAAATCCATTACGAAGAACAATCCGGAGATGTATCTGATCATTCTGTTGATCGATGAACGTCCGGAAGAGGTCACGGACGTGAAGGAGGCGATCGAGGGCAGAAATGTGGAAGTCGTCTATTCGACCTTTGATGAACTGGCAGAGCGGCATAAGAGAGTATCGGAGATGGTCATCGAGCGTGCGAAACGCCTGGTGGAGAGTGGCAGGGATGTGGCGATCCTTCTGGACAGCATTACCCGACTTGCCCGGGCATATAATCTGATCGTTCCGCCCAGTGGGCGTACGCTGTCCGGCGGACTTGACCCGGCGGCGCTTCATATGCCGAAAAGGTTCTTCGGTGCGGCGAGGAATATGCGGGAAGGCGGAAGTCTGACGATTCTGGCGACAGCGCTGGTCGATACCGGCAGCAAGATGGATGATGTGGTCTACGAGGAATTCAAAAGTACTGGCAATATGGAACTGGTGCTTGATCGTAAAGTGGCGGAGAAGCGGGTATTTCCGGCGATCGACATTCCGAAGTCCAGTACCAGAAGAGAGGATTTGCTCCTGAATCCGGATGAGCAGCAGGCAATGGACAATATCCGGAAGGGACTGAACGGAATGAAAGCGGATGATGCGGTGGAGACGATCCTCAATCTGTTTACCCGGACGAGGAATAATGAAGAATTTGTCCAGAATGCGAAAAAAATGAGATTTTTCTAAAAGAACTTGCATCTATGATATTCATATGCTATACTTGTATGGTTAATGGAAAGAATGATGTTTTTCATGCATCAGAGAACCACAGGGACTTGTGGGGATAGCCCGGGATAGCTTGCCGTGGATAGACCGGAGCGGCATTGGCCGGGAATTGGGAAGAGCCAGAAGTTCACGAATGAATGAGAGAGGTGAAAAATATGAAAGAAGGAATCCATCCGAACTATTATCAGGCAACTGTAACCTGCAACTGCGGCAACACTTTTGTAACAGGTTCTACCAAAAAAGATATTCACGTAGAGATCTGTTCCAAATGCCACTCTTTCTATACAGGACAGCAGAAGGCAGCAGCAGCCCGCGGACGTATTGACAAGTTCAATCGTAAATATGGCATCACAAAATAAGATGACAAAATGAGGGGTTGTCGGGAAACTAGTTCTTGGCGTATGATAAGCGCTCGTATGGAGTGTGTCGGACACCGGATTGACTTTGTCCGTCTCAATCAGACTCGGATGTCTGCTTGAGACGGACAAAGCCAACCCGCTGTCCGCCCCAATCCACACAGCGCTACTTATCATACAGCTAGAATTATATTTCCTGACAACCCCATTTTTACTATATACAATAAGGATGTGAGAAAGTGAAACCATCAGGAATCGGGGGTCAGGCGGTACTCGAAGGAATCATGATGAAGAACAAAAGCCGGTATTCGGTGGCAGTGAGAAAGCCGGACGGGGAAATCGAAATCTGTATCAATGAGCATGAGGGAATCGGAGGCGGACATACATGGGCAAAGCTGCCTCTGATCCGAGGAGTCGTGAATTTTGTGGATTCTCTGCTGCTCGGGATGGAGACACTGACCTGGTCTGCCAGCTTTTATGAGGAAGAAGATGAACAGGAACCGGGAGGCTTTGAAAAGTTTCTTCTGAAGGTGTTTGGCGAGAAGGCGGAGAAGATCGTCATGGGTATTACCGTGGCATTTTCCATCGTAATGGCTGTGGGCATCTTCATGGTGCTGCCGTATTTTATATCCGGATTTTTCCGTGATTATATTGTGAGTAATACCCTTCTGGCGATTGTGGAAGGCGCGATTCGTCTGGGACTGTTTGTGCTCTATGTCGTATTGATCTCTTCCATGAAAGACATTAAGAGAGTGTATATGTATCATGGGGCGGAACATAAGTGTATCAACTGTATTGAGCGCGGAAGAGAGCTGAATGTAAAAAATGTGCGTAAAAGTTCTCGCTACCATGCGCGGTGCGGTACCAGCTTTCTGTTCATTGTTATGATCATCAGCATTATCTTTTTTATCTTTATCCGTGTGGAGTCGCCGGCACTCCGGGTCGTATTCCGGATCCTGCTGATCCCGGTGATTGCGGGTGTATCCTATGAGTTTATTCGTCTTGCAGGCAGAAGCGAGAATTTTCTTGTGAGGATCCTGAGCCTTCCGGGGAAAGGGATGCAGATGCTGACGACGAAGGAACCGGAGGATGACATGATCGAGGTGGCGATCCGGGCAGTGGAAGCGGTCTTTGACTGGAGAGCGTTTCAGGGATATGAGACAGCCGACGGCAGCGAAGAAGAGGCTGCAGAAACCAGATGAGGACATTAGGCGCGCTTTTTGGAGAAGGGAAACGAAGACTTCGGGAAGCCAGGATCGAAGAATGGGAGCTGGATGCATGGTATCTTCTGGAACATGTCCTGGGATGCACAAGGAACGACTATTATCTGTATCCAGAGCGCAGGATCGAAGAGGACCAGGGACAGAAATATCTGGAACTGATACAAAAAAGAACTGCTCATATTCCTCTCCAGCATCTGACAGGAAGCCAGGAATTTATGGGATACAGGTTCCATGTGAATGAACATGTGCTGATCCCAAGGCAGGATACGGAGATCCTGGTAGAGGAAGCCCTCCGACATGTACGTGCCAGCATGAAGGTTCTGGATTTGTGTACTGGTTCCGGCTGCATTCTTTTAAGCCTTCTAAAGATGGTGCCGGGACTTACGGGATTTGGCACGGATATATCGGAGCAGGCGTTGCAGGTTGCCCGGAGGAATCGGAAGAATCTGAGCCTGGAGACGAAAGCGGAGTTTCTGAAAAGCGATCTGTTTGAAGAGGTAAAGGGGAAATTTGACTGTATCCTATCCAATCCGCCGTATATACCATCAAAAGTGGTGGATACACTGATGGAAGAGGTACGGGAGCATGAGCCAAGGATTGCTCTGGACGGCAGAGAGGACGGACTGCATTATTACAGGGAGATAACGGAACAGAGTCCGGCATACCTGAAGCCGGGAGGGATGCTGTTCCTTGAGATTGGATACGATCAGGCAGACGCAGTTGTGAAGCTGATGGAGCAGGATTTTACCCATATCCGTGTGGTAAAGGATCTGGCGGGGCTTGACCGGGTAGTATATGGAAGCCTGCGAGCATATATAAACGGCACTAAATGCTTGCCTTCATAGAGCACTGGTCCATGTGCCGTTTATCATACTTTCTGGCAATTTTCAAACGCCAGATATATAAATTATGGAGGAAAGAGATGTTTGACAGATTAGAGGATCTGGTGAGACGGTATGAAGAGATCACGAATGAGCTGACGGAGCCTTCCGTTGTCAACGATCAGAAACGTTTTCGGAAGATTATGAAGGAACAGGCAGACCTGCAGCCTCTGGTGGATGCTTATATCGAATACAAAAAATGTAAAGAGACGATCGAAGACAGCCTGTCGATGCTGGAAAGTGAATCCGATGAAGAGATGAGGGAAATGCTGAAGGAAGAGCTTTCAGATGCAAGGAAGCGAACCACAGAGCTGGAGCAGCATATGAAGATTCTGCTTCTTCCAAAAGACCCGAATGATGATAAGAATGTGGTCGTGGAGATCCGTGCAGGTGCAGGCGGAGACGAGGCAGCTCTGTTCGCGGCCGAGATCTACCGGATGTATGCGCATTATGCGGAGACCAGACGGTGGAAAGTAGAGCTGGTGGAAGCGGATGAGATCGGTATCGGCGGTATGAAGAGCGCGACATTTATGATCAACGGACAGGGGGCATATTCCGTGATGAAATATGAGTCCGGCGTGCATCGGGTACAGCGTGTGCCCGAGACCGAGTCCGGTGGACGTATCCATACCTCTACGATTACGGTTGCCGTGATGCCGGAAGCGGAAGAAGTAGATGTTCAGATTGATGAAAAGGATATCCGGATTGATGTCATGAGAGCTTCCGGAAATGGTGGACAGTGTGTCAATACGACAGACTCTGCCGTGCGTCTGACGCATTATCCAACAGGAATCGTGGTCTACAGTCAGACGGAGAAGTCCCAGCTTCAGAACAAAGCCAAGGCATTTGCCCTTCTGCGCGCAAAGCTGTATGACATTGAGTGCCAGAAAGCGCATGATGCGGAGGCGGAAGCCAGAAGGAGCCAGATCGGTACCGGTGACCGTTCAGAGAAGATCCGGACCTACAATTTTCCTCAGGGGCGTGTGACCGATCACCGGATCAATCTGACGCTGTATAAACTTGACAAGATCATGAATGGTGATATTCAGGAGATCATAGATGCATGTATTGCAGCGGATCAGGCTGCGAAGCTGAGCCGGCTGAATGAGTAAAACGCTAAAATCAGGTTGAA
This sequence comes from uncultured Clostridiaceae bacterium, assembly GCA_947175375.1. Lineage (GTDB taxonomy): Bacteria > Bacillota > Clostridia > Lachnospirales > Lachnospiraceae > Hominiventricola. The sequence continues at coordinate 14,100 of CAMWMT010000012.1, forward strand.
ATTACCATCTTTATTACGTATAATATATAAACGGCACAAAATTTTTGCACACATAGAATGTTGTTTTATGTGCCGTTTATCATACTTTCTGGCAGTTTTTAAACACTAGGTATATGTAATACCGGGATTTGAAAAGATAATGGATAGTGAGGATAAGAAGAATGGGAAAATATTTTGGAACGGATGGATTCCGCGGTGAGGCGAATGTAAATCTGACAGTGGAACATGCGTATAAAGTAGGACGTTTTCTTGGATGGTATTACGGGCGTGATCATAAAGCACAGATAGTTATTGGAAAAGATACAAGAAGATCCAGCTATATGTTCGAGTATTCCCTGGTGGCAGGACTGACTGCCTCCGGTGCGGATGTGTATCTTCTACATGTAACGACAACGCCTAGCGTCTCCTATGTGGTGCGTACAGAAGGATTTGACTGTGGGATTATGATATCCGCAAGTCATAATCCGTTTTATGACAATGGGATTAAGATCATCAACAGCATGGGCTATAAGCTGGAAGCGTCTGTGGAAGAGCAGATCGAATCCTATATCGACGGTGAGATGGAAGAGTTACCGCTGGCTACAAAGGAAGATATCGGGCGTACGGTGGACTTTTCCGCCGGAAGGAACCGCTATATTGGTTATCTGATTTCCCTGCCGACCAGGTCATTTAAAACCATGCGGGTAGGCCTAGACTGTTCGAATGGAAGCGCATCTGCGATTGCCAAAAGTGTATTTGACGCACTGGGGGCAAAGACTTATGTGATCCATAATGATCCGGATGGAACGAACATCAATAAAGACTGTGGTTCTACTCATATTGAAGCGCTTCAGGCGTTTGTAAAGGAGAAAGGACTGGATGTGGGGTTTGCCTATGACGGAGATGCAGACCGCTGCCTGGCAGTGGATGAACACGGTAATGTGGTGGATGGAGACCTGATCCTCTATATCTGCGGAAAGTATATGAAAGAGATCGGGCAGCTGAAGGATGACATGATCGTTACGACTGTTATGTCCAACATCGGCTTATATAAAGCCTGCGATAAGATTGGCCTTAATTATCAGAAGACGAAGGTTGGAGATAAATATGTGTTTGAAAATATGATGGAGAACGGCTATCGTCTGGGTGGTGAACAGTCCGGACATATCATCTTCAGTAAACACGCCACGACCGGTGACGGGATTCTGACTTCTCTAAAGATCATGGAGGTTCTGCTGGAGAAGAAGACCACGCTTGGGACGCTGGCTTCGGAGGTCAGGATCTATCCGCAACTTCTTCAGAATCTGCGTGTGACGGATAAGAAGACAGTGCTGGAGCATCCGGCAGTAACAGAGGCCATTCAGGAAGTGGAAGAGGCTCTTGGGACAGATGGAAGGATCCTCGTGAGAGAGAGCGGTACGGAGCCACTTCTGCGTGTCATGGTGGAAGCGACGACACAGGAGCTCTGTGAGGAATATGTAGCAAAAGTGATCGACGTGATGAAGCAGGTCATGTAGATATACGAACCAGGGGTATCATTGGGCTGCTGTTCAGATAATGACAGCATCAGGGCAGACAGGAATGCAGCCGTACCTAGGTGATAAAAGGAAGTAAACACACAGGAGGGAAATATGAAAAAGACAACACTGGTCGTCATGGCGGCGGGAATCGGCAGCCGTTTCGGCGGCGGGATCAAACAGCTGGAACCAGTCGGACCATCTGGTGAGATCATCATTGATTATTCCGTTCATGATGCCCTGGAAGCAGGGTTCGATAAAGTTGTGTTCATTATCCGGAAAGATCTGGAAAAGGATTTCCGGGAAGTGATCGGTGACCGGATGGAGAGCCGGATTGAGACCGCCTATGCATTTCAGGAGATGGACGATCTGCCGGCAGGATTTACAAAGCCGGAGGGCAGAACGAAGCCGTGGGGAACCGGGCAGGCAATTCTGTGCTGTAAAGATATCGTGAAGGAGCCCTTCGCAGTTATCAACGCGGATGATTATTACGGGAAGGAAGCTTTTGTAAAGGTTCATGATTATTTGGTACAGGATCACAAAGCTGGTGAGAAGATGGAATTCTGCATGGCAGGCTTTCTGCTGGGCAATACGCTGAGTGAAAATGGAGGGGTGACCAGGGGGATCTGCAGCGTGGATGAAAAACATCATCTGACCAAAGTGACCGAGACCAAGAACATCATAAAGACGGACACAGGAGCCGCCGTACAGAGTGAGAATGGCGTATTGACGCCGGTGGATACGGAGTGTCCGGTATCCATGAATATGTGGGGGCTGACGCCGGAGATCTTTTCAGTTCTGGAAAATGGATTCGCTGATTTCCTGGCCGGTCTGTCGGATATGAGAAAAGGGGAATATCTGATCCCGTCGATCATTGATGAGCTGATCCAGGAGAATCGTGCCAATGTGACTGTACTGGAATCTGGTGATAGATGGTTCGGTGTAACCTATAAAGAAGACAAACCGGCAGTAATCCGTTCTTTCAGGGAACTGATTGCGGCAGGCGTATACAAAGAAAAGCTGTTTGAATGATCACACAGAGCAAAGAGATGGGACTGTCGCACGAAAAGGAGGATACAGATGAGAGAATGGGAAGCTAATGTTAGGAAAGTAACGCCCTATACGCCGGGGGATCAGCCGAATAGACCAAAAATGATCAAACTGAATACCAATGAAAATCCCTATCCACCGGCGCCGGGTGTGGAGAAGGCGCTTAAAGAATTTCAGACTGACAGTCTGCGTCTTTATCCGGACCCAAAGGCATTCGTTCTGGTAGAGGCACTGGCAGAACACTATCATGTAAGCCCGGAACAGATATTTGTGGGAGTGGGTTCCGATGATGTATTGGCCCTGATCTTCATGACATTTTTTAATTCGGAAAGACCGATCCTGTTTCCGGACATTACGTACTCCTTCTATCCGGTATGGGCAGAAGAATTCCGGATACCCTATGAGACTCCGGCGCTGGATGAGAATTTCCGGATTGTAAAAGAAGACTATTATCGGGAGAATGGTGGTGTGATCTTTCCGAATCCCAATGCGCCTACCTCTCTGGCTATGGGCGTTTCGGAGGTGGAAGATATTGTCCGGCACAATCAGGAGGCCC
>CAMWMT010000013.1 GCA_947175375.1 uncultured Clostridiaceae bacterium
ATCACCACTCCTTTGCGTCGGCCGGTTCCTTTGTTAATACTACCCCGGCTTTAAAACACTAAAAATCATGCCTGTGGGGCTCAAATGTCTTTTATGAAGGGACTTTGCCGCCGAAGCTGCCGAGAAACGAAAATTCAGATCAAATGATAATGTTTCAGGCCATTCCATACCCCGTCTTCCAGAATATTTGTCGTGATATAGTCCGCCTGCTGCTTCAATTCTTCCACTGCATTTCCCATGGCGATTCCATGTCCTGCTGCCTGGATCATACAGATATCATTGACCCCGTCTCCAAAGGCATATGTATGATCCGGATCAATATGCAGCTGTTTTGCTATGTTTTTTATGGCAGTTCCTTTATCAACTCCGAGAACCGTCACATCCGCGCTTGGATGCGGCCCGTGAGGATTCAGCAGGCAGATACCCTGAAGAGCCTGTTCAATCTGCTTTCGGTGTTCGATATCCCGGAAGCAGACATCAAAGCTGTAAAGCTTATCCACTGCAGGATCTATGCCGACAGACAGTTCTCCCTGGTCAAAAGAAGCAAGAACCTCTTCATAGTAAGCAGGATCTCCTCCATAACAGGCGCTGTTTTCCCCAAAAAACAGATACACCGCACCCACCTCATCCAGGCGGGTTATCAGATCCCGAAGTTGTTCTTCGGTCAGGGGACAGTCGTAAAGGGTATCCGTTCCCTTAAAAGCCAGCCGTCCATTGGAGCAGACAAAGCCATCTGCATAACTGCCAAAATGCTCTTCCACATAGTTTCTGGATCTTCCGGTGCATATAAATACCAGATCACCATTTTGCCGAAGCCTGGCGAGCGCTTTTTCTGCGCTTTTGGGAATATCCCTTCCGATCGCCAGCGTGCCATCAATATCAAAAAAGATAAGATTCATGTCCTGTATACTCCTTCCTCATCCGAATAGCCATATACTGTTTCTCCGGCATATCGATCCGGATACTCCCTGAGTAGGTTCCCGGCAATTTATGAATCGTCATATCCCATGTATCAATCAACTCAATCTCATAAGTGCAGCCATCCGCCAGTTCATAGGTACGAAAAGCGGGTCTGAAGAAGCCAAAATAATACAGAAAATAAGATTGATCATCTTTGCATAGACAGGGAACATCCCAATTTGCTTCCTGATTCTCAGGGGTAAGTTTCAGTGGCGCAGCTCCCTCCGGAACATCCTCCATAATTCCCTTTAAGAAGGCGATTCGGTCCGGACAAGTTCCATGCAGTTTTCCACCATGTGACCACCAGATCTGATCATACTGAACATAGACCTCACCATGAGAAAGATATCCGCCACGGATACAGCCTTCCCAAAAACGTCTGGTCAATTCTTCTCCTGTGATGTTTCCCCATCCAAAATTGATGTTCCCTTCATAAGCACATTCATCCACCACAATTGGTTTTTGATACAGCATACGCCAGTCGCTAACGGACTCTGCTGTCTTATACACATCAATCCTCTGAACGCTTACATGCGTGATCCACGGACGGGTATGGTCATACATTTCCACACAATTATGAATCGACCGAAGGTGTCCATAGCAATCCCTTGCCATGACGACACGGGCATACCGTTCCCAATCTTTAATGGATTTCCACGGTAAAAGATCAAATTCATTTGCCAGCGACCACCATACATTTTTAAAATGGCATAGACGGTCTACCGCATATTTTAGATAAAACACATCCGTCTCCACATCCATTTTTGAAAATCCCCATCGGTCATAAGGATGCAGAAGAATTACATCTGCCTGAATCCCCAGCTCGTCCAATTGACGGATCCGTTTCTCCAGATTATCCCAGAATACCGGATTGAAACGGGTAAAGTCAAAGCCTTCTTCTTCGCTTCCTTCAAATGCATAATACTCAGGATTCGCTATATTGTATGTATAAAATTTGGGAAAGATACACATTCTCACTTTATTAAAAGGCGCGCTTTTCAGAGTTTCCAGAGTCTGCTCCTGTACCGCTTCCGACTGATTGATCCATGCATAGCAGGTCGTTCCGAAAGGTTGAAACCGTGTGCCATCCTCATACAGGAAATGAAATCTGCTTTCTTCGGAAGATATGCTTTTCGGAAGGACATCGCTCATACGAAGTACCCTCCCATGATTCCCCTCTTTCGCGGGTGTACACTCACATACCAACTCGATATGATCCATCATCGGATCATTGGATCTTGTAACCGCTGTCCATTTTCCCGGTCTTGCAGGCATAAAGCGAACTTTATATCCACCATTTCCGCAATAAACTCCATTCACCTTTATCTTTTCAGAACCATTAGTAAAATCTGCCTTCAGCCAAATATCGACATATGGATTTCCCTCTGCTGTACCTGTCAGGTCGGCTTCAAAAATCTTATATTGCTCTGTCATCTTTTTTCTCCAACTTTCAAATGCTCAGTCATATATTTCCCATTTCAAATAGGAGTTTAAAATACTTTCTCAATTACAGGTATGTCTGAAATCATACTTCATACTTTTCTATCCTGCATTGATGTTTCCTGCTCTTCTTTTCATAATTAATGCCCACAAGCAAAATATTTCCTTTATATTCTTTCAGTGCGGACACATATTTTTTACTTTTAATCTGGCTGATTGCCCCTTCCGCCGTTTTATCCCATTTCAATTCCAAAACGAATGCCGGATTCAAAGAAGCACGTTTCGGCAGAAAAACCATATCAGCGAACCCACTGCCTGTCGGCATTTCTCTGATAAGCGTATAGTCTTTGCATGCACTGTAATATGCCAGTGCAATTACACTGCTTAGTGAAATCTCATTGTTATATACAAGACTGGAGGAATTTTGCATATGAACTTCCTGTATCATCTGTGCCACAGCTCTTTCATCCATAGACAAAGTTGCTTTAAGTAATGCCTCTGATGCATGAATTGCTTTCATCACATCATCCCATCCGTCATTTTTAACTGCACGAAGAAAAACACCTCTCACTTCCTCATTTGGAATAAAAACTTTTTTTGTTTTATGATCATAAGCCAGATATCCCATATGAATCAGCAATGTGATCACATCGTCCGCTGAATGGAACGAAGTGATATCATTTTGAAAAGATTCTACATCAATACTGCATCTTGAGCCTCCAAGCATATCCACGATCAACTGTCTTAATCCCTTAAAATCCATTGCAATATATGTCATCAGAGACTCATAAGTTTCTGTTCCAGACCAATAATTTCCAAATTCTCTGCTGTCCAGCGCTTCGACTACAGAATTAGGACTGTAAATATGCCCAATCCTGTCAAAATAATACCCGTCATACCATCTCTGCATTTCTTTAAATGGCATATCATGCTCTTTACATAGAGTCTTTACTTCTGTTTCTGTAAAACCAACATACTCTGCCATCTGCCTGGCACTGACCATTGTATGCTCCCTGAAATTATTCAATGCTGACTGTGTGCCATACTTTTTAATTGGTAAAATTCCGGTGATATAAGCCAGTTTTAAAAATGCTCCTGATGGGGTTCCTTTAAATAATCCTCTCAGCAGGTTAATATATTCCTTTTGAAGTTTTTCATTATTTTTATCCTCTCTAAACAGGCAGTCCCATTCATCAATAATAATGATAAACTGTTCTTTTGTAACGGCATTGATCTTTGCCAGTACAGACGGTAATGAAACATCTGTATCCTGAACACATTCCGAATATTCCGTCTTTAATTCGGCAATCACCTGCTCCTGAATATAACTCACAACTTTAACATCAGAATTCCTTTTCATTTCTTCGAGCGCATTTCCGTACATCCACTGGATATCCAGAAAAATCACATTATACTTGTTTAAATGTACTGTAAAAAATTCATTTTGACTGATCTTAAGTCCTGCGAATAGATTTTCAGAACGGCATCCCCGACTGTAATACGCTGCCAGCATAGTTACCGCCATCGTTTTTCCAAATCTTCTTGGCCTGCTTGAACAGATCAACGGTCTGTCTTTTCCTATACGACTGTTTGTATATTTTATAAGTTCTGTCTTGTCTACGTACAATTCAGAATTGACAGAAACCGCAAACTGTTCATTTCCCGGATTTAAGTAAATTCCCATACCTGTATGCTCCTTATTTTTTAACTTACCTTATACATAACAATAATAATCATTTTGTGCAATGCATTTATTAATACATTTATTTATATCTTCCTCATACTTCACATTCCAGTCTTTGGGATAATAGGTTGCCTCTATCATAGAAAGCGTAAGTCCTGCAATTTTGGAAATAAATACAGGATTGATCATATTGTCAACCATCATTTGTATGACCATATTTTTTATCGGTTCCACAGCTAATGTTCTCTTATCTTTACGCTCATTTTCCAGGACTCCAAAATCCTGCGTAATATTGTAAAACCATGCATTCAGACTTTCCACTCGAAATTTTCCCTTATATCTGTATAAATATTCAAAAATATTATCTTCTTCCTTTATAGGTTCTTTATTTTTAGATTCTGCATATTTTAACGCTGCACACAAATCTCTGGACAATCCACATGGTATATTAATATCTATACCATTTATAGATAACTTTTTAAATGTTTCTTTAATATCTGATTTTTTTATATCTGTAATTACACTTCTTTTTGCTGGAGCAATCAGTGTTATTTTTATAAACAGCCTTAAAATGATTCTCTGCAGATGTCTGTCTTCCTCCCTGATTCCGGCAAACTCTTCCTGAAAATCATCAATAGATTTATCCAGTTTAATCAAAATAGTTTTGATATCCTCACAATCATAGCTTCCTCTTTCTACAGGTTCCAGCAAACTATACTTCTCAACAATATCGTCTTTAAATTTACTATAGCTGTAATCAGAAAAAATATCGTTTGCCTTACCCGCCTCACTTAGAAAATCATAGAAACTTTTTACTGATTCCAGATGGCATTCCATTGTTGATCTGGAATTAAGTTCACCTTTATTATGATAATATTTAATACATGCTTCTACTACATCCCTGTTAATACATGTTGGTCTGTCTGATAATTGTACTTCCGGCAGACGCAGATAATCAATGAATTTATTAATGTGATTACGATAGACATGATTTTTTTTAAGTAAATCCTTGCGTTTGTTAAAATAATCATCCCTGAATATAAGCATTATATCCATATTAAAAAATCCTTTCTATTGTAAAAAAACAGTTGAATTTTAAATTTCATTATAATATTTCAGAAATTTAATGTCAACGATTTTATCAGCATTACAAAAACGAAGAGCCTATTACGCTCTCCGCTTCCCATCCATGATCTTACAAAACAAGATATAGAGATTTTATCTTTATATGATATCCCTGTACAGAAGGAAAGAAATGCCTTTTTCCTTTACATAAGCGGAAAAATCTTCACTTGTTAAAAATGCCGTTTCTCTGGTCCTTGGCACCGTCAATGATGAGTGTGTCAAAATGTAATCATCCAGATATCCCGGATGGAAGATCATCAAGTCCACCCCGTCCTCATGTGCGTTTTCTATCATTTTTCGAAAAGCCTTTGCAGGGTCATAATCCTGTCCCATGCTGTCCATCCAAAAATAAACCTTATGTCCCTTCACCAGCGTGGCGGAGCCGTCAAAAGAGGCTGGCTGGTAGCGAAGCCCATGCCTGTCCGCAACCACCTCCAGCGCCTGGAAAAAATGATTGCTCGCTACGGCATGACCCTCAAAATACTCTGGTTCTCTTCCAGTGATTTCCACAAATCTCTGATACTGTGCTTCGATCTCCAGAACCGCCTCATCCAGCACTACAAAATCTTCTTTGGCATTCCGGTAAATACTTGAACTTTTAAACTCTCCATTCTCCTGTACCAGGCTGGGAATTTTTGAAGGATCCGTAATCGGCTTCCCTACGCAAATATTGGTATGCTGGCCAAGACAGATATCAAAATCCTTTACCAGCTTCCAGCCATGTATGCTGGAAGCCATGTTCACCATAAAGCCAATATTACGTATCATTCCGGACTCAACTGTTTTTTGTATTCCATAATTAACGGCCTCGCTAAATCCCAGGTCGTCCGCCCGTATCATAAACCCGTTCATTTTCAGTCCTCCTCTTCTACTTTACCGTCATTAGTTTATCAAAAGAGTTGACCACCCCGGCAGCACATGTCTCAACAGAGGAATACCTGTCACTGTTTGTAACCAGAACCACAACCGTGTCAGAACAACTCGCCGCTTCAATATCCTTTTTACAAAATTTTAACAGTTTCTGACCACATTTGACACGTTCACCATCAGAAACATATATGGTAAATCCTTTTCCATTCATACCTACCGTATCGATACCCACATGGATCAAAAGTTCAATACCATCCACACTGGAAATCCCAATCGCATGTTTTGTATCTGCGATCTGGACGATCGTGCCGTCAAAAGGCGCATATACATACTCATCTGTTGATCTTACTCCACATCCAGGTCCCAAAAGCCCTTCTGAAAAGACGCCGTCTCCTATTTCAGCAAGCGTGATGACGGTACCGGAAATCGGGGAATAGACCGTTCCCGGCTCTGTGTGAATGTTGGGGGACGTTTTTGTCTCGCTGCAATTAAATAATTTTAAAAAACCCATATACTCCTCCTTTACAGATCAAGCGCCAGCTTTGTGGCTTCAAAAATCGCCTTTTTCGCATCTCCGGCCTTCCGGGCGTCTCCGATGAAATGCAGGTTCCCATATCCGGAAAGCTGTTCTGAAAGTGCGGTATTTGATCTGGCTCCAAATGCAAGGATAATTACGTCAAATCCCGTAAGAGAACCCTGTACGCCATCCTTCTCATAATCAATTCCATCCAGATTGATCTTAAGCACCTTACATCCCAGCAGGCTTTGTACACCCAGTGCTTCCAACTCTGCCAGCAGTCCTTTTCTCGGTACAGCGGGAGCCAGCGGCGCAATGGAATCCAGCATATCAACAATCGTTACCTGATTGCCGTATTCCCCTAACAGTTCAGCCGCCTCAGCGCCTACCAGGCCTGCTCCCAGTACAAGCGTCTTTTTGTTCTCTACGGATTCCTTAAAGGCGAGAATATCCTGGGCCAGAAAAACATTTTCATTTTGGATCCCCTCAATGCTCCTCGGCACCACCGGAACAGAACCTGTGGAAATCACGATCTCATCAAATGCTTCCTGTTCCAGCAGTTCTTTCGTCACCTCGGTCTCATAAAGGATTTTTACCCCATATTTCTTACAAAGAGTTAAGTAAGTGAAAATTGTCTTTGCCAGATCCTGTTTCATAGACGGAACACTGGCAAGCCGGTATTGTCCTCCGGCAGTGGCATTTTTCTCGTAAAGCGTAACCTCATGCCCTCTCTTTGCCAGGATCCATGCTGCCTGCAGTCCTGCCGGACCAGCGCCTGCTACGGCAATCCGCTTCTTTTCCTTTGCTTCCTCTATCTTCCAGATTCCTTCCTTTCCGCTGAAGGGATTGATCATACAGGAGATGCCAAAGCCTTCCTCAAAGGAATTGGTATATAGACAGCGCTGCATACATCCGGTACAGGTAAAGATCTCGTCCAGACGTCCTTCACGGATCTTTTCTGGCAGATGTGGATCGCATACGGATTCCCTTCCAAGAGCCACAAAATCCATACTGCCCGAAACAATGGCGCTCAGCATAAGCGTTGGATCATTCATTCTCCCCACACCGATCACCGGAACCGATACGACCTCCTTTACCCTTTTTACATTGGCAATGTTAAAACCGCTGGACATATAATAAGGCGTGATTGGCACGCCGTAGGATACATTGATCACATCCGCCCCTGCAGCCTCAAGAAGTATCGCCTGAGCCGCTGCATCCTCAATCGTATTTCCATGCTCTGTGCCTTCTGCCCCATTGATACGGACAGATACCGGATATTCCTCTCCGCACGCCTTTTTCACTTCTCTTAAGATCTCACAGACAATTCTGGCCCGGTTGGTGATTCCTCCGCCATACTGGTCGACCCTTTTGTTTGTCTCCTTTGACAAGAACTGGCAGAGCAGATAGCCATGGGCGCCGTGAAGTTCCACACCGTCAAATCCGGCTTTCCTGGCACGTACTGCCGCGTCCACAAATTTTCTCTCGACCTCCCAAACCTCTTCCGTAGTCAGCTCGTGAATCTCCCTGTAATGTCCCTTTACCGGAATATTGCTGGCTCCCACAGGCGAAAGCCTGGTCACTCCCGGACTCTGCATACGACCCCCATGCTGTAACTGGGCAAAAATCTTTCCTCCGTTTTCATGCACACGATCCGTCAGACGGTGCAGCATCGGAATAAATTTATCATCATAGATTCCAGCCTGCTTAGACGATGACAAACCTTCCTCGCTCACACAGAGAAATTCCGTAAGCAGAAGTCCAAAACCGCCTTTGGCTCTTTCCCCGTAATAATTCACTGCCTGCTCTGTATAATAATGCTCTTCATTTCCATAATGACTGTTCATGGAAGGCATCACAAACCGGTTCTTAATCGTTATGGAACCGATCTTCATCGGCGTAAACAATTTCTCATACATGATCCTCTACCTCATCTTTCTTTTGATTTTCTATCCAATGTGCATCCCGCATAATTGCCCGGCCGATTCCAATGAGATCTGCGCATCCGTCTGCCAGCAGTTCCTCTGCTTCCCCGAGCGTTTTCACGCCGCCTGTAGTCAGAACCGGCACAGCTACCGCCTGCTTTACGGCCTTTGCCATATCGGAAAAATAACCTGCCTGTGTATAGTCCTTTCGCTTATATACACACATGCCTCCGCTAATATCCAAAAGGTCTACGCCTTCCTTCTCCAAAATCTTACATGCCTCCACACAGTCATCTATGGTACTTCCTCCCTCCATATAATCGCATCCTCCAAAACGGACCGCGACAGGATAATCCGGACCTACCATTTCTCTGACACTTCGGACAACTTCTACCAAAAACCGGATTCTGTGCTGCACATCTGCGTTCCCATAGTCATCTGTCCGCAGATTGGTCAAAGGAGAATAAAACTGATTTAAAAGATAGCCATGGGCTGCATGGATCTCCACGCCGTCAAACCCGGCCTCTTTTGCACGCTTTGCCGCAGCCGCAAACCACCCGGTGATCTCGTGAATCTCTGAAGTCGTAAGGCTCCTTGGCGCCGGGCCTTTTACGCTTGGATTTTCCACAGCGCTTGGTCCCACAAGCTCTCCTCCGTCCCCCGGTTCCTTCGCGCGGCTTCCGGCATGATTGATCTGGCAGATGATTTTTGCCTCGCTTTTCTCATGGATCAATTTCGTAAGGGCTTTAAAGTCCTCAATGTTTTCCTCAAACGCAATAGAAACCTGATGGCTGTTGTCCCTTCCATAGGGATGAATATAACTATGCTCCGTAATGATAAGGCCGACGCCGCTGTACATGGCTCTTTCAGTGTAATATTTGATCTGGTCGGCTCCAATTCTGCCATCACCGGACTTATGCGTTGCCATAGGAGGCATCACAAGCCTGTTAGGCACTCTTAAATGGTTGATCTGCAACTGCTCTGTATATTTCTCCATTTTTTTCCTCACTTTCTGAATATAATGCTGTCTCTACGATCTCTTTTGTCGTTTTATAAATACCGTCTACTGAACGGATGTGGATGTTACAAGGATGGGTATCTAATATGGACCTGTGTGCCAATCCCATCACCGCACCCTTGCCCGCAAGAAGCATCCCAGGGCATTGATGCGGCGCTTCTGGTGACAGGGAGCATATATTAACGATCCGTCCCTTTCTCTGGTTCTCATACATCTGTCTGAAAACAGCCTGGTTTATGAGAAAGGTTCCATTCAAATTCATGTTCATCACGCGTCGCCATTCTTCCTCTGAGATATCCAGAAGACTTTTCTTTCCCGTTGCCATTACATTGCAGAACAGAACGTCAATCTTTTGAAAATGCTCCATGAGCTTTGTAACCGCCTGTTCCACAGAGATTTTATCTGTCATATCACAAAACAAAGGAAACACCTGTTTTGTATCTGCATAATGTTCAACAAGGGAATCCACCGCCACATCCAGTGCGCCAACCAGCGCTCCCTCCTCCACGAGACTCTTTACCATGCACTTTCCAAGGGTCCCTGCAGCCTGGGTAACGATCGCAACCTGACCCTTATACCGTTTCCGTCCCGTATCATTCCCTCCTTTACTGCCCTGTCATTAAACCGCTTTGTCCTCACGATAATTGATATTTCCCTCCAGGCCATCCCTGCGGCCCGTTCCATGGTCCGTCTTTATGGTTTCCACTGCTGTGTAAATTCCAAGGTCTGTGGGTTTTCTCATGGTAAATACTGCTCTTAGCTGTTCTTCCATAGGAATGCGGTCATCACGATGTTCCAGTATGCGATTACATACATCCAGCACATGATCAAGAATATCCTTGTCTGAAACACAGCTCCCATGGCATCGCAGCACCATATCATAAGCATCCTCTATCTCCTTTACCCTCAAAAGAGCTGCTTTGTATTCTGAAATGGTTGCCGCCGCGTCTTCCAGAATCAAGGTTCCCGGACCACAGGCATCACCAAACACAATGGCCCGTTCCTCTTCTATTAAAAACATAACGGTTCCTGCTGTATGCCCAGGCACATGAATAATCCTTACATGGACTCCGCCCAGATCAAAGCGCTGTCCGTCTGACAAGGCCTGAAAGGAAACCTGGACTTCCTCCTGCATCCTGAATTCTTCATGGGAAGGAAGCAGAGACAGGAATTTTTTCCGGAACTTTGGCTCCCTCTGTTCTTCATAGACGACCTGATCCTGTGGATGCATGTAAACCTGGTCAAATTCAAAGATTCCAAAGGCATGGTCAATGTGTCCATGTGTCAGAAAAACACTCACCGGGAGCTTTGTAAAGGTTTCTACATATTCCCGAAGTCCGCAGATTCCGTAACCAGTATCGATAAGCACAGCTTTTTTGCCACCAAGCACAAGATACATTCCCACACCAAAGGCATCCCGAATCCGATAGATCCGATCTGAAATTTTTTCACTCGTAAATCCTTCCATTATGCTTTTCCTCCCTTTTTACCAAATTTCTCCTTTAAAGCTGTCAGAGAACCGTTATTCTCATAGCCAAGCACCATCACAAGCACAAACGCCAGAACTGCTGCAATTGAGCATCCGATACAGCCATTTATAAAATTCGTAACATCACCGCCGTTAAACACAACTGCTGCCAGAAAATTTGAGGAGGCTGCAAAATACAGTTTTACGTTAGTAATTCCCATGTATAAAGTACCGATAAAAGTAGATGCCATCTCAATTGCCACAAGCTTGGGATACCGAAACAGTACGCCGAACATTCCCGGCTCTCCCACTCCTCCAAGTGCCTGTGAGACAAACACGCTGACACCAAGGCTGCGTTCATCTGCGGTCTTTGCTTTTATAAGGTAAGCAAGGTAGATCATAATACATGCATAAGTACCCGCGATAGAACCTACAAGAATCGTATCATCAAAGCCCAGTGTTGTCATCGACACAATGGCAGTTGTAATCAATGGAAGGTGCATGCCAGTAGCCACAATGACAAGGAACAGGGAACCAATAATCGCAACTCCAACCGGACCTAATATCGTATGAAGCCAAATGAGAAAGGCTCCGATATACTCACCAAGAATTGCGCCTGCCGGTCCAAGGATACAAAGGCTGACAGGAAGCATAACCAGCAGTGTCCCAAGAGGAATCATCATCGTGGAAATGGCCGCCGGGGTTATCTTCTTAAAGAATCTCTCTACATATGAGGCAGCCCATGTAGTCAAGATCATAGGAAGAACCGTTGAGGAATAGGTTGCTCCCCTCATGGGAATTCCAAAGACAGAGAAAGCTTCCCCAGCTTCAACAATCGCTGTAAAATCCGGATAAATGAGCAGTCCCCCTAAAAGCAGGGCAATTACCGGACTACAGCCGAAATATTTTGCACCGGACCATGCAACAAATACCGGGAAGAAGTAAAAACCGGCTTCCCCAACCATGTAAAGCAGACGATACAGATCACTTGACTCTGGCGCCACATTCAACATTGTCGGACCAATAATTGCTACAATCATCTTGATAAGGCCGGCCGCAATAAGAACCGGAAGAATTGGGGTCAGACAGCCGATGATGGATGCCATCATCTTTGAAGGAAGTTTTTTCCATGAAAATTTTTCCTTTGGAATATCTCCCTTGCCAAGATCCTCATCGACCGTTCCTCCTCCCATGCCAGGCAAAAGCTTAAGGGCTTCCTCATAAACCTTTGGCACGGTCTGGCCGATGATGACCTGTAGCTGACCTCCCTGTTCTACCACTCCAAGAACTCCGTTTATCCCTTTTATTTCTTCCTTACTGGGAATCCCATAATCCTTTAATACCAGACGAAGTCTGGTCATACAATGTGCAACTGAATTGATATTTTCTTTTCCTCCTACTGCTTTGATAACCTCTTCGGCAATCTGTCTGTTTTTATCCATCGTTTCCTCCTTAATACTCATCTGTTATGTTTTGAAATCTTCTTCGCGCTTTTGATTTCCTGATGATCTGATTATAATGGAAGATCTGTCTTTTTTTCTTGTACGAAAAGGACAATCACAGAAAATGATTTTTTCAAAAACTGAAATAGACGAAAAAAAGAAGCTGCAGCAAAGCAATAAAGCTTTTTTGCTGCAGCTTCCCGAAGCATTATTCTGAAGCATTATTTCCTGTGTTCATAGAATAAAACGGATAAGTATAAAACCATTCGAAGAGGACTATTATCCCGGATATCCTCCCCCACGATCTCTTCGATCATGGACATGCGGTATTTCATAGAGTTATAGTGGATTCCTAATTCTTCGGCGGCAAGCTTCATGTTGCCGGAGGAATACAGATAGCAGGACAGAGTTTCCATATAGTGGGTATTGTACGTCTGATCATAAGCTTCAATCCGGATGATATATGGGTGAATATAATAGTCCATATCCTTCTGCGCTACACAGTCTTTAAGAATACTATCCAGATAATAATCATCAAAATAATAAATATCCTTATTCTCTTCATATTGCAATGCAAAGAGGCTCTGTGTAAATGCCTGAGGGATATTCATATCCTCTTCAAATTCGTAGCTGACGCCTGCTTTCAACCCGTATTCTCGACAGTATCTGCAAAGGATTGTCAGTGTATCACTATAAAGCGCCTCATTCATACACTCTTTTTCTATCAAAAGCACCAGCTTGTCTTCATAAATGGTGGCATAATGGTGATAGAGCTGGGTTGCCACCAAATCCTTGATTCTTAAGAGCGGTATATTGGGCAGCTTCCCCTCATGTTTTCTTTTTATAATCGTGATAAGTATTTTTTTCGTCTGGAATGCCAGCGGCGTGTGCTTTTTCAGCACATGTCTCGCTTCCTCACGGGTTTTACAACCCAGCATCTGGTAAAGGAGGGAACTGTATGCATTATCATCATAGCTGATAAACTCCTTGTCACTACAGATCAGTGCCGATACTGCCTTGGCTATAATGCCCAGGGAGATCCTGTCTTCTTCCGTAAATTCCCGAAAGTAGTCATAGATTCCGATAAATCCACAATACTGCATCTTATAATACAACGGTTTGCGCATGGCATGATATCCATTGGGTAACTGGCTGACCGCCGCATCCCCATTTCGACCGCCTTTTGCCAGTTCAGAATCCACGATCGACGTGATCATCTCATTTGAGATATATTTTTCCTCCAATGCATTTTTCCACATGGGGATTTCTACCTTCACATTCCGGGAGTTGTACAGTACTCGGAACCGGTTATCGGTCAGGATCACCGGATTGCCAAGTAATTCTGTCGCTTTGTCGATCAGTTCCTGCAAGGAACAGTCCTGTGAAAGCAGATCCAGCATCATCAAACTAATATCCATACCTGTCTTTTACACATGCACGATCAGGAAAGAAAGGTTCCGGAAACAGATTCTGCCTCTTCACTTCCAAGAAATAATATCTGTGAAACTATTTCCTGTAATGCCGCTTTCTCCGATATTCCGCCAAGACCCAGTCCGCTGACCCGGATTCCATATTCCTTCACTTCATCCGCCATCTGTCTGACAATCTGCCGGATGCTTTCTGCCACAATATGGTAGCCTATGGAATCCTCTGCTGTTTTTTCCGTATATACGGCAGAAATGACAGCGCCAGGACGATCACGGTCAACCATGGTCCGGATCACGGACTGGTTTAAAAAAAACATTGCTCTTAGCCGTTCCAAAATTCCATTCTTCCAATCATTTTCACTGATATCCAGTATGTCACCCGATTTTTGCATTTCCAGATGATTGATCAGGACATCTACCTTTCCGATCCTGTTGATCACTTCATGGATTGCCTGATCCACGCTCCGTTTATTCGAAAAATCACAGTATGCAAACTGAACATGTGTATCCTCCGTACCATTATTCTTTGTTTGATTATACATCAACTTATCACCCAAAACAATGACAGTAGCGTTTTCCTTTAATAATTTATCAATATAGATTTTCCTCATTTCGGGGCTCCCGCCAGCAATCATAACTCTTTTTTGAGCATAGCTTCCCATATATCCTGCCTCCCATCCGGCAGTTCTGAACAATCTGCCTGGTATTTTGCAAGTTTTAGTTTATCGGAAGCTGCCCGGAATGTATTTATCTTATATGGACAAAAGAGGGAAGTATTTTTTTCAGTTATGGCTAAATGGGGTGTTGTGAATTATGTCCCATAATGGCTTCCTGCTTTTTACAACTGCTGTATTTGAAATATCAGATTGAAAAATTCTTCACTTCTTCCTGCGTAAGCTCAACCAGCTTTTTTCCACATTGTTTTGCATATCTTGAAAGTTCAAGTAAATTCACATGACAAGATGGGGCATTAACATATGGATTGGGCTGTTCATAATAGCTTGGGGAAATGACTAAATTTTCCATAAATTTAGGTTTCGTTCCATTCATAATGATACACCTCCAATAATTTTTTTGCCTGTTCCTCATCAATAAAAAATTGATACTGATGAAGCATTCCCAAATATTCTGCGTGAAAAACATCAATATAATGTTTCAGTAGTTCTTTATTGGCAGCAAATCCATGTACTGCCCCTTCATATCCCCATTTAATAGATTTATCTGCTGCTATAGCAAAGAGATGTCCCCCAACACCAACATACTTTTGGCTTCCATACTCATGCTTATTATTATGCGGCGCAGTACATGTCCAATGAAGATATACTGCATGGGAATCTTTATCATTTTTAATTCCAACTAACCCCTGAATCGTGTTGTCATCCTTTAATGCTAAGGCATACACTTCAACATTTTGGGGTATTTCATTCCAATTAATATGCCAGCCATTACTTTTCCGAAATTTCTTCAAGTACGCACGGCTCTCTATTTTAAATACTACTGTTTCCTTAATTTCACCAGTCTGTGTATCTTTTAAACATGGGACTATGTCGTCTACCCAAATATCAATACAACCTTGTTCAATTGATGTCATAATAAAGTACCACCTTTAGTTTTATTTTACCATAAAGCAGCGGAATCATACAACAAGTCATCAGGCACAAAACCATCTTTTACTTTTTTATTCCTTCTACCACAACCGGTTCATCTTCAATAAAAACAAACACATCTTCAACGGTTGCTCCAAATTCTTTTGATATATCCATCGCCAATTTCAGGGAAGGATTATATTGCCCATTCTCCAGACGCACAATCGTCTCCCGCCTCACTCCTACTTTCTCTGCCAACTGCTTTTGGCTCATAGACAGCTTTTCACGGTATGCTTTTATTCTTGTAATCATTTCTGACATATGCTTATCCTGATCTTTTTTCCAGATCATTTTTCTCTAAAAATATTATTTATTATGCCCTGACCAGATCCCTCAAAATCCAAATACTTCTTTTCTCAATTTCTTTCAAGTCTTTCTTTAAATTTTTCTATCTTCCCGTCCGGGATATTCGTTCCATTTTCCCAATACAGCCTTGCAAATGTTCCCATTGTGAGCCGTTCCCTTCTCCAAGTACATTTATTCTATCGATAAGTCGTTTGAGACTTGATAAAATAATATATCTTCAATATCTCCGCTTTTAAATATATCGTCAAAAGAACCGCCTTCTGTGATTTCCTCCACCATTTCTTTAACAGTCCGCCGTATTGTCCTAAAGTTCTTTTCTAAACTGCTATACTCTTCTTCTGGAAGTTCCATTAAAAATTTTACTATCTCTTGTTCCCCCATATCACGAAAATGACATATTGCATTATATAACATTTCTACAGAAATTCGTTCTTTCTGCTCTTTTGCTAAAGAATCATAATACTCACAAGAAAATTGATAATTCTGAGATATTCTTTCCATTCTCCTATATCTCCTTGTACTACATATAAAGTGTTAAAACTGTTCCTGTAATCAATGTGTGATAAATATATCACTTTTCATTGTATCTTGTCAAGTAATCATATTTCCTATATGCCATATTTTCCCCTTCCCACCCCTCCGCCTCCAGCCAGTAACAGATCCTTTCCGACCTTGCCGAATCATGCCAGTAGATTTCTGACGGAAAGGGGCTTGATATGGAAGACGCACTGAACAGAATAGGGAAACAGCATGGATACATTTAGAAAAAGCGAAGAGCCCATTATACTCTCCGCTTCCCATCCATTACCTTACAAAACAAAATCCCCGCCGCCGTACTCACCGCCGTCGCCAGAATCGCGGGTCCCACGATCGCTGTCGGATCCACGCTTCCTTACTGGCTCCGGTATGCTACCACATTCATCGGTATCAGCTGTAGCGACGAGATATTCAAGATCAGGAACGCACACATCTCATCGCTCGCCACACTCTTCGGCACTACCGGACAACGCCCCGACATCCCGCCTGCTGCCCTCCGTTCCTCCTCCAGCTTCGACAATTC
>CAMWMT010000014.1 GCA_947175375.1 uncultured Clostridiaceae bacterium
TGTGGGCAAGGGCCTCCGCTACGGGGGAGGGGATGACCTCACGAACCCGGGGCAACGCCTGGTCGAGCTAATCGCTAACTTCGACTAAGGCGCTCAGGAGAGCCTTCGCGCCTAGTCTCCATAAGCGATGGATCTCGCCCAGGCTAAAAACGCCCCTCATAGGGCTCGTGAGGACATCCCCTCCCCCGCAGCGGCTGGACTCCGGTCCAATATACATATGACACAGAGATTTGTATGACATTTGTTATAATTGAGAGTATATTCATTTGCCTTTTTGTGGCACGCTGTGCAATGATCAATTGTTATAGATAAAAGCAAAGTTTTGCCATATATTATCATATCTCATTGTATATGGTATATTTTGCGGATGTACAGCTATAGGGAGGGAGAGCAGGACTCCAACGGGCCTTGGAAGGGCGCTTTTAGCAGTGATGAAATCCACTGCTTACGGAGACTTAGGCGCGAGGGCTTTCCCGAGCGTCTTAGTCGAAGTTAGCAGTTAGTTCAGCACTGCGTTGCCCGCGGTTTGTTGGAGACCTGCTCTCCCTCCCCATAGCGTCACCATTGCGACTCAAAATATCCGTATACAATCCCCCTTCCATTCATAGACTTGTAAGAGGGCCTTGTATGAAGAGATTATTGACGAATATGATGGCAATAGGATTTCTTGTTCTGTTTCTTCCATATACAATGACACTTCTGATCAACGGAAGGCAGGGAATCCACAGAGAAGAGGCGCTTCCGGATCTGGAATATGAAGTATTGTCCTGTATGATGCAGGAGGATCATTCCTGGATGGCGGATGGAACTCTGGATCTGATGGCGGTTCTGTATCGGACGGAGTGTGTGAGAAAGGATCAGGAGACGGGCAGCAGAGAATCAGGTCCGGAGATCTATGACGGCAATTACAGCCGTATGTATGATGCAGTCGTGAGGACACAGGGACAGGTTGTTACGATTGGAGGAGAATACAGAGAGCTTCCGTATCATGCAGTCAGTGCAGGCAGGACCAGAGAAGGAATATTGCTGGGAGAAGAGTATACTTATGTGTTGGCGGTGGATTGTCCAGAGGATAAGGAATCAGGAGAATATCTGAAGAGATATCAAATTCCTGAGGAAGTATTTGCGGGGGCTCTGGGACAGGATCTCTCTATTGGGAATACAGAATTTCAGAGAGATTCTTCAGACTATGTATCCCGTGTCCTGTCTCAGGAGGAAGAATGGCAGGGGGAGGCATTCCGGTCCTTGCTTCATCTGCCGTCCAGTTGTTTTTATATGGAAGAGTCTGGGGAAGAGATTATTGTCACTGTAAAAGGAAAGGGACATGGTTTTGGCATCAGTCTGTATACAGCGGACCGTATGGCGCAAAGCGGCGCCGGCGTGGAAGAAATAATTCAGAAATTCTATCAGGATGCAGCATGTATAACGTTACCCTGATCTGGTAAAAATATGGAGCAGAGGTGATGTTATGCATAAGAATCAAAAAGGATTTTTGATTGCACTGTGCCTCTGCATGCTATCTCTATCCGGAATATTTGGAGTCTACCAGTATCGCAAGGGTCTTTCTTCGGAACCACAGAAGGAAATTCCGAAACAGAGCGCCCAGGTGGAAGAACCGAAAGAAACGGAGAAGGAAGCGGCAAATTCAAGAGGCGCGGTCGCGCAGGCAGATACAAAGGAGAAAGAAGCAGAACAGGCAAAAATTGATACCGAAGAAGATATCTACGACATAGGAGAAGCAGAACTGGCGAAAGCAGAGACAGAGACTCAGGAGGAGATACCTGAGGAAGAAGAATCTGTCGGGGAAGAAGAAAATGAAGAGACAGAAGAGGAAGAAGTAGAAGAGACGGGAGGACAGGTTCAGTCAGACCGGCTGTCGTTTTCTGAAAGCAGTAAGCTTCTATGGCCGGTCAATGGTGATGTAATTCTGAATTACAGTATGGATAAAAGCATCTATTTTTCCACACTGAATCAGTACAAGTATCATCCGGCAATCGTAATCAGCGCTCCGGTAGGAAGCGAAGTGCAGTGTGCTGCCAGAGGAAAAGTGAGTGAGATCTCTGTAGATGAAGAGACCGGAACCACATTGTATATGGAACTGGGAGATGGGTATGAAGCCGTCTATGGACAGTTAAAGGAAGTAGCAGTGGAAGAAGGAGATATTGTAGAGCCAGGCAGGCTTCTGGGATATGTCAGTGAGCCTACCAAATATTATACTCTGGAAGGAAGCAACCTGTATTTCCAGCTGCTTAAGAAAAATGAACCAGTGAATCCGATGGGATTTATTGAATAAAAATAAGGGGCTGCATCTTGTGGCAGCCCCTGTTTTTAGATATTTCTACATACATGCGATATAGAACATGACAACGAAGTGGCAGAGGCTTCCTCCCATGACGAACAGATGAAAGATCTCATGAGAACCAAAATACTGATGTCTGGCGTTGAAAAACGGAAGTTTCAGTGCGTAGATGATACCGCCGATAGTGTAGATAATGCCTCCGGCTGCGAGCCACAGAAAAGCAGTAGTCGGAAGAGAGGATACCAGCGGCACCATGGCCAGGACACAAAGCCATCCCATGGAGATGTAGATCAGAGAGGAAAACCATTTGGGACAGGTGATCCAGAAGGCTTTGATCAGAATACCTGTAACAGCGGTTCCCCATACCAATGCCAAAAGGGGGTACCCGACAGTGTCCCGAAGAGGAATCATGCAGACCGGTGTGTAGCTTCCGGCAATCAGGATGAAGATCATCATATGGTCGATCTTTCTTAAGAGCCGGTTGATCTTTTCTGATATGTTCAGCGTATGGTAGATGGTGCTTGCTCCATAGAGCAGGATCATGCTCAGTGAAAATATGGCAAGCGCAGGAACGGAGTGCCGCCCGTTGTGCAGGGCAGCAAGCAAAAGAAGTGGAGTGGATGCAGCAGCAGCCAGTATCATGCCGATAAAATGGGTGATCGCGCTGCCCGGGTCTTTGATGGATAATGTCATAGTCATACCTCCTGAAATCATGTGGAAAATATTTAAACCATAATAAGTAGTATTAAAAACTATATATTGAATTATTCATATTATAACATATCATTCGGTAAATGCAAGTGTTTTATAGAGAGGATCAGGAACATAAATGGAAAATTTAAAATTTGAGGAATTGAATATATGTCCGGAGATCATCCGGGCAGTGGAAGATATGGGGTTTGAGGAACTGACACCGATACAGGCACTGTCGATCACACTCATGATGTCTGGAGCAGACCTGATCGGACATGCACAGACAGGAACCGTTATAACGGCAGCTTTTGGAATTCCACTCCTGCAGAAGACTGACCCGGAAAACAGAAGGCTGCAAGCCCTAATTTTGTGTCCCACCAGGGAGCTGGCGATCCAAGTGGCGGAGGAGCTGCGTAATTTGGCAAAATATATGCGTGGGATTAAGGTTCTGCCAATCTATGGAGGACAGGATATCAGCAGGCAGATTCGTTCTCTGAAAGGAGGGGTGCAGATTATCATCGGGACACCGGGAAGAGTGATGGACCACATGCGCAGGCATACGATCCGCCTAAACGACCTGAAGGTCGTGGTGCTAGATGAAGCAGATGAGATGCTGAATATGGGGTTTCGGGAGGATATAGAGACGATTCTTAGGGATACGCCTGAGGATCGTCAGACCGTGTTGTTTTCAGCGACTATGCCGCAGGCGATCCTGGATATTACAGACACTTATCAAAAGAATAGTGTCCGTGTAAAGGTGGTCAAAAAGGAACTGACGGTACCAAATATTGAACAATATTATTATGAAGTGCGTCCAAAGAATAAAGAGGAGGTACTTTGCAGGCTTCTGGATCTGTATGCGCCGAAGCTTAGCCTGATCTTCTGTAATACAAAGAAGAAGGTGGATGAACTGGTGCTGGAGCTTCAGAACAGGGGATATTTTGCAGAAGGGCTTCATGGAGATCTGAAACAGATGCAGAGAGACCGGGTCATGCAGGGATTCCGGGATGGAAATACGGATATTCTGGTGGCAACCGATGTGGCAGCACGGGGAATTGACGTGGATGATGTGGAAGCGGTATTCAATTATGATCTTCCGCAGGATGATGAATATTATGTACACCGGATCGGACGAACCGGACGTGCGGGAAAGACCGGAAAATCTTTTACATTTATTGTTGGAAGAGAAGTGTACAAATTAAAGGACATCGAGCGTTACTGCAAGACGAGGATTAAGGCACAGCCCATTCCATCGCTGGATGATGTGGCGAACATGAGGGTGGAGCATGTATTTGCGCGCCTGGAAAGGACGATGAAGGAAGAAGACCTGTCTTCCAGTATTCGTGCCATTGAAACATATCTCAATCAGAACGATTGTACAGCGATGGACCTGGCGGCTGCATTTCTGAAAGCCGAGCTGGGAGATTCTCTGGAGGAACAGAAAGATGATCTTGTGTCAGATCAATATGTATGGGAATCCACACGACGGGAAAAAGGAAAAAAGGACAAGTCCAAGATGGTGCGGTTGTTCCTGAATGTGGGGAAGAAGCAGAAGGTAAAACCGGGAGATATCCTGGGAGCGATCGCGGGGGAATCCGGAATGCCGGGGAAATATGCTGGTTCTATTGATATGTATGACCGGTATACATTTATCGATGTACCTCATAAATATTATAAACAGGTTCTGAAATCCATGAAAAACAAGAAGATCAAAGGAAACCGTATCTATATGGAAAAGGCGGAGACCAGATGATCAGAAGAGGGAGGATTCTTCCTCTGTACATTAAAAAGGCGGTCCTTTTGTGGACCGCCCTTCGTTATGTACTTTTGTTTTAGAAGATTCTGCGTACTGCAAGTACGTCCTTGTAATTGGCCGGTGAGGTATACTTGATACCGGTCGCTGCCGTGCTGGCATGAACAATCGTGTTATTTCCAACATAGATCGCTACATGACCGCTGTAGCAGATGATATCGCCCGGCTGAGCGTCTGCAAGGCTGACGCCGTAACCTGCGCTACGAAGAGCGCTGGAGCTGTGCGGAAGTCCTACACCGAAGTTCGCATACACACTCATGACGAAACCGGAACAGTCTGCGCCGTTAGTCAGGCTGGTTCCGCCGTATACATACGGGTTGCCGACAAACTGGGATGCAAAGCTTGCAACTGCATTACCGGAAGCACTTCCTCCGCCGTTTCCAAGAGCGGGAGTCGATTTGGAACCGGACTGGCTCTTTACTTTGGATTCTGCAGCTCTCTGAGCGGCCTGTCTTGCTTCCTCTTCCTTTGCCAGACGTGCTCTTTCTTCTTCTCTGGATTCTGC
This sequence comes from uncultured Clostridiaceae bacterium, assembly GCA_947175375.1. GTDB lineage: Bacteria > Bacillota > Clostridia > Lachnospirales > Lachnospiraceae > Hominiventricola. The sequence goes on from CAMWMT010000014.1 coordinate 5,311, forward strand.
ATATACATAATCAGTTCTTAAATCGACATAATCCTTGGAGACCCATCCGTCACCTTCTTCGATGGAGACTTTTACAAAATCTTCTGTCTCATCCGTAACGATCAGTTCCTCCGCCATGGGGATCAGTCCAAGAATGGAAGAATCCGTTGTTGCTTCCTGGCGGACTCTTAAAGTCTCTGTGGTGACGACGGCTACTCTGGTGCCTGCTTCTTCTGCAAGTGACTCGGCATCAATACCAATCGCAACATAATCATTTTTCACATATCCATGAACATTGCCGGAGTTGATCAGATACCAGCCATTCTCTTCTTCCTCTACGGTTCCGACAGACTTATTGAACAGCTTTCCGAGTACCTCACCATCCTCACTGGGTTCGCTGCGGACGTTTACATAATCATTGACCTTGGCAATACAGAAACCAGTGTAATTATCCTTTACGACCTCATCGAGCACTTCTGCAAGCTCATTGTCCGATGTAGTTGCTTCATCTAAAGAAGTAGTGATACCGCCTGACAGAGCCAGCGAGATCTGCGCTGCATCTGCATTCATGGGCTGAACAATGAAAAGTCCGGCAGCAAGGCATACTAAAAAGCTTTTACGTATCATATGTACGGATACCTCCAAATATATTTTACAAAATTATATTAAATATTACAAAACTATTACAAATTACATTGCAATTATAACAACCCGGTACGGCTTTGTCAACAGGAGAAGACTGGTTTTTAAAGGAAAACTGAAGAAATCTTAAGAAATTCTATGATTTTTTTACGTATAAAACGAAGCTTGACAAAAAAAAGTGGGAAGTTTAAAATAATAACGATTATTACTATTATGATGGGAAAGGGGGATACGAAATTGGCATCATTGAAATACAGCAGGCAGAGAGAAAGCATTAAAAGGTATCTGTGTGAGAGAGAAGACCATCCGACTGCTGATATGATCTATACCAGTATTCGCAGGGAATTCCCCAATATCAGTCTGGGTACGGTGTATCGGAATCTTTCCTTATTAACAGAGCTCGGAGAGATACGGAAGATCCAGGCGGATGGTCCAGATCGTTTTGATGCAAAGACAGAGCCTCATAGTCATTTTATATGCAGAAAGTGCGGCTGTGTGCTGGATGTGATGATTCCGATCGAGAATCCGGTTCCCAGAGTCGATCATCTGTGGGAATACGGCGATGTGGAAGAATGCCGGTTTGAATTTCGCGGAGTCTGCAGGGCATGCAGAAAAAATGAAAGACAGGCTTGACAGAAATTGGTATGTTTACTATAATAATCAATAACAGGAATTATTACTGTTATTGATGATATTAAAATTTTATGATTAAGAAAAGGAGAAAAAGACAATGGCAAAATGGGTATGCAGCGTATGTGGCTATGTTCATGAAGGAGATACTGCACCGGAGAAATGTCCTCAGTGTGGAGTACCGGCAGACAAGTTCAACAAGCAGGAAGAGGGCTTAAGCTGGGCTGCTGAGCATGTAGTTGGTGTTGCACAGGGTGTAAGCGAGGATATTCTTGAAGACTTAAGAGCAAACTTCAACGGCGAGTGCTCTGAGGTTGGTATGTATCTGGCCATGGCACGTGTTGCTCACAGAGAGGGATATCCGGAGATCGGCCTTTACTGGGAGAAAGCAGCTTATGAAGAGGCTGAGCACGCTGCAAAATTTGCAGAGCTGTTAGGTGAGGTTGTTACCGACAGTACAAAGAAGAACCTTGAGATGCGTGTAGCAGCAGAGAATGGCGCTACTGCAGGTAAATTTGATCTTGCAAAACGCGCGAAAGCAGCAAATCTGGATGCGATCCATGATACTGTTCATGAGATGGCAAAGGATGAGGCTCGTCACGGAAAGGCATTTGCAGGTCTTCTGAAGAGATACTTTGGCTAATCAGACAGTCTGATTATAAGGGATTTTGAGATGTAAGGGAATGGGTCAGAGATGATTCATTCCCTTTTTGCCTGCTGTTTTTTGTAAAATAAGAAGAATTGTCAGCTAATATTTTATGTAAAGTTCCCTTGAGAAATATCCTGAAGGGACATTATGCACAAAAAAGAACGATCGTGGAAAAAGTTATCAAAAAATGTCCCCCACTTTTTCACAAAGTTATCCACATTTAAGAGCTTCGAAAACATGGGAAAACTAAAGTTATTCACAAAGTTATCCACATTATCCACATTTTTGGTGTGTAAAAGCATGTTTATACACCGAAGGAAAAGAAACAAATGTTTTGTGATTATCCACCAAAACATCTGTTTTTTGCGGAAAACGGAAGATTTGACTTGATTTTTAAAATATCTAAAATTGGATATTATTATCTGAAAACAAAAAATACTTTTCAGATCATAAAGAATCATGTACAATAAGGGGCGGAATCAGGAAGATCACCAGATACAGGGAGCGTATAGAGATAGATTATGAGACTTAGAAATATAAGAGGATCGCGGGAGATCATTGCAGCAAGTGAATATGTGGTTCACGAGGAAGAGACAAGAGCAGGGACATGGCATGCAATATTTGGCAATGATCATCCGATCCATATTGAGATCGGTATGGGAAAAGGAAGATTTATTATGGCCATGGCAAAGGAGAACCTTCATATTAATTATATAGGGATTGAAAAGTATTCGAGCGTGTTGCTGCGTGCCCTGGAAAAGATGGAGCAGGAGGAACAGCCGCTATCCAATCTGTACTTTATTAGAATGGATGCAGAGAATATTGGAAAGGTTTTTGCACAGGATGAGGTAGAACGGATTTATCTGAATTTTTCCGATCCGTGGCCCAAGGACCGTCATGCGAAGAGAAGGTTGACCAGCAGGGAATTTCTGATGCGTTATGAACAGATTCTTGCGCCGGACGGGCGGATCGAATTTAAGACGGATAATCGTCCGCTCTTTGATTTTTCCGTCGAGTCCGTAAGAGAAGCAGGATGGAAGCTAAAGGCAGTGACTTATGATCTGCATCACGATCCGGAACTAATGAAGGGAAACGTCATGACAGAATATGAGGAGCGTTTTTCAGCTATGGGAAACCCGATTCACAAACTGATCGCGGGTCGATAAAGAAAACATAAATTTTTTCTGAAAAAAATTTTAAAAAATTTGAAAAAAGTACTTGCATTTTCTATAGAAGGTGGGTATAATATAACTTGTTCGTTGAACAAGACAGCAGAAAATCATGTATGAGATTTCTGCAATAGGGAATGCGCTTTTAGCTCAGTTGGTAGAGCACCTGACTCTTAATCAGGGTGTCCAGGGTTCGAGCCCCTGATGGCGCATGCAGGAGCACTGTTTTTGGAACTTTGAGTCCGGGGGCGGTGTTCTTTTTTTGTTTTGATATAAAAGCTGTTTCATTGACAATTTTCGGATATATTGCTATGATGAAGACGGAAACAGGGATGGGAGGCATCATACTATGGACAGACTAAAGCAGCAGTTGTCATTTTTGCTGGAGATTGATAAACAGAAGGAGATCATACGGCAGACATATCTTGCGGACGGGAGCCGGAAAGAGACGGACGCGGAGCATGCCTGGCATCTGGCTGTGATGTGTATGGTCTTGAGTGAATATGCCAATGAACCCATTGATGTGGCAAAGACAATGATGATGGTACTGACGCATGATCTGGTGGAGATCGATGCAGGGGACACCTACGCTTATGATGCAAAGGGAAATGAGACAAAGAAGGAGCGCGAGCTGAGCGCTGCCAGCCGGATCTACGGACTGCTTCCAGATGACCAGAAAGCGTATCTGCGCAGCCTGTGGGATGAATTTGAGGCGATGGAGACGCCAGAAGCGAGATTTGCGAACACGCTGGACAAGATTCAGCCCGTGCTTTTGACCGACCACGCAGAAGGAAAATCGTGGAGAGAACACGAAGTACGCGAAGAGCAGATTATGAACAGAAATGAAAGGACACATGAAGGTTCTGAAGTTCTGTGGGAATATATCCGCGACGTGATAAAGAAGAATGTGGACGCGGGTTTCATAAGAGGGGGAGGTTTCGGATCATTGGCTTCCCCCTTATAAAACCCGTTCTGGGATAATTATATACAAATATGAGATATTGGCAGTAGTGGCAGGTGCACCTGGATCTCTGTTCCCTTTCCGACCGTCGATCGGAGATGGATCGTTCCGTTGTGCGCCAGTATGATACGGCGGGCGATGGACAGCCCAAGCCCTGTGCCATTTTCCTTATGGGTCACGAATGGCCGGAAAATGGTCTTCTGTTCTTCTGCGGGGATCCCGCAGCCATTGTCCTTGACAGCTATCATCAGCCGTTTGTCGTGAGTGAATACCTTCAGTGTGATTCGGCCGCGTTCGGTTATGGATTCCATGGAATTCTTGAGCAGGTTGATGAATACCTGCTTTAACCGGATTGGGTCTCCATAAAAATCCGGGTACGTGTCATCCAGCTTGATGAGCAGCGGGATGTGCCGGTCCAGAAGCTCAGGAAGCAGCGTATCTTTCAGATCGCATGCAAATTCTCTGGGGTCGATTCTGGTAATGTTCAGCTGTTCTCCATTATTGAATGCGGAGATGTCATCCAAAAGTATTTTCAGATACTGAAGGTCATGTTTCATCTGGTCCCAGAATTCAAAATCCTCGACTTCCGGATGCAGCTTCTGTATCCACTGGATCGAGCTGTCCATGTAGGTTAAAGGGTTTCGAATCTCATGAGAGATCTGAGACAGGGTAAGATGGTGATCATTTTTGATGGCAGTAATCAATTCATGGAAGTTCTTGTCCTTTGACATCAGACGTTCCATTTTTTCCTGTTCGTCGTATGTAAGCATGTCATCACTCCCTGTCTGTAATATAGCAGATATGTCAAAAAATGGCAAATAAAATCGTTCGACAAATTCCGACAAAATTCGACACAACCTGTTGAAAACCGTGCAAAATCAAGGAAAAATGAGCCGTTTTGGATATAAATCTTCGGTAAAAAAAGAAAGGATGGGTGGATGTATTATGAAAGAAAGTAACTGTATATTCTGTAAGATCGCAAATGGAGAGATTCCCTCTACGACCTTGTACGAGGATGAGGATTTTCGTGTGATCTTGGATCTGGGACCTGCGACGAGAGGTCATGCACTGCTGCTTCCAAAGGAGCATTATAAGGATCTGTTCAATCTGGACGATGAAGTGGCGGCAAAGGTTCTGGTAAAGGCAAAAAGGATCGCTGGCAGGATTCGGACGGGTCTTAAAGCAGATGGTATGAATCTGGTGCAGAACAATGGAGAAGCGGCGGGACAGACCGTCTTCCATTTTCATATGCATATGATCCCGCGTTATCAGGATGATCATGCAGGGATTCTCTGGGAGCCGGGAAAGACCACACCGGAGGATATGGAAGAAGTGAAGAGACTGGTAGACGGTCAGTAAGAAGGTATCGGGAGCGACTATGAAAGAGAAGGATCATCAACTGGATGATTACTTTGAATGTTATAAAGACATGCTGTATCGACATGTTTGTACGTATGTGGATCATCATACGGCAGAGGATATTTGTCAGGAAACCTTTCTTCGTCTTTCGAAAAACCTGGATCATGTGCATCCGGAGATGGTGAAGGCTTGGCTTTTGAGGGTATCAAAGCGTCTGGCGCTGGATTATCTGAAAAAAGGCGGCAAGTATAAGACAGAAGTCGGGTTTGATCAGGAAGAGATGGATATCATCGATGTGCATTCGGATACAGAACGTATGGTGACAGAAGCAGAAGAGAGCAGAGAAAAGTATAGAGTGCTGGAAAGTCTGGAAAGAGAGAAACCGGAATGGTTTGATGCTCTGCTCATGAGATATCAGGAACGTATGAGTGATCGTGAGATCGGCGAAGCGATGGGAGTGAAGTCATCACTTGTGGGGCAGTGGAGACGCAGAGCCAGACGCTGGCTGATGGACCGGTATTCTGTGGAAAACAAAGAAAATGACAGGTGAACAGGAAAAACAGGGGAGATGATAGCGGAAAAAGAGAGATATATTTTGTGAATCGTAAGTATCGTTGAGAGGATGTTGGTAATATTTTATGAAAGAAAAGGATCATCGTCTGGATGATTACTTTAAGTGTTATGGAGATATGACGATTCGGAATCTCTGCTTGTTTGTAGATTATTATACGGCGGAAGATCTTTGTCAGGAAACCTTTGTGCGTCTGTCGGAAAATTTGGATCATGTGAATCCGAAGACAGTAAAGGCATGGCTGCTCGTGGTATCAGAGAATCTGGCCAAAGATTATCTGAAAAAAGGTGGACAATACACCACGAGTGTCGGATTAAATCCTGAGCAGGTCGATATTGAGGATTCAGGTTCTGATGTGGAAAAAATCGTGGAGGAGGTGGAAGAGAGCCGCAAAAAGGGAACGATTCTCAAGCGGCTAAAACGGGAAAGACCGGAATGGTACGATGTTCTGCTTATGAAATATCTGGAAAATATGAGCGACCGGAAAATTGGAAAGAGACTGGGAATCACGGATGTGCTGGTCGGACAGTGGAGGCACAGGGCAAGGCGGTGGCTGAATGACAGGTATATCGGAGAATATGGAAAAAGGGACAGCTAACTGTCCCTGGGATATTCTGAAAATAACAACTATCAGCGTGCGGTCTCCTCGATCAGACGGAAGATCGTATCAATGGCATCGGTCTGTTCACAGGATCGCATGGACTGGATGTAGTCTTCCCGGTGAGCGGACAGGCTAGACACGGCATGCAAAAGAGATTCTTTCGTCAGTTCTTCTTCTTCAAGAACCATGGAAAATCCCTGACGTTCGAAAGATCTGGCGTTCAGGATCTGGTCCCCACGGCTTGCCCTGGCAGAAAGCGGGATCAGAAGCATGGGCTTCTGGAGCTTTAAGAATTCACAGACGGCATTGGCTCCGGCTCTGGAGATGACCAGGTCACACAGGGCGAACAGATCAGGAAGTTCTTTCTGAATATATTCATACTGTACATAGCCTTTGGTATGCAGAAGGCTGTCATCCAGTTTGCCTTTTCCGCACAGATGGATGATCTGCCACTGCTTTAAAAGCTCGGGGAGCGCATCCCGTACCGCCTGGTTGATAACGCCGGCGCCCAGACTTCCGCCCATGACCATCAGGACCGGTTTGCCTGTCGTGAAACCGGTCAGAGTGAGAGCGGCGCTTCGTTTCCCTTCCATCAGTTCCTGGCGGATGGGGCATCCGGTCAGAACGGCTTTATCTTTCGGGAGATATTGGATGGTCTCCGGAAAGTTACAGCAGACCTTTGTAGCACCGGGCATGCTCAGCTTATTAGCAAGGCCGGGAGTCAGGTCGGATTCATGGCAGATGACGGGGATATGTCTGCGCTTGGCCGCCATGACTACAGGAACAGAGACGAAGCCGCCCTTGGAAAAGACGATGTCGGGCTTCAGTTTTTTCATCAGGGAAGATGCTTCAGAGAAGCCTTTGATGACCCGGAAAGGGTCAGTGAAGTTCTTCCAGTCAAAGTAACGGCGCAGTTTTCCGGAGGAAATGCCGTAGTAGGGGATGTGTTGGGCTTCAATGAGTTTTTTCTCGATGCCGTCAGTGGAGCCGATGTAGGTAATGGTATAGCCTGCGGCGCGCAGACGGGGCAGCAGGGCAATGTTCGGCGTTACGTGACCGGCAGTGCCGCCGCCGGTGAGTATGATATGTTTCATGTGATAATTCTCCTCCCTGGGGTTGATTTTGAGGTCGATCTTGATTTAGCAGCGATGGTTTGCGCTGTCTGATTTTATGATAGTCGTATGTTGATTATTATATAGCGGGTGAGGGAAATGTCAATGGGCGGTTGGATGTTCGTGATCGTCAACAGCCCGGACAGTAGTAGGGATTTGCGAGAATGTATGTAATATGACTGGTATTGAAAAATGCCAGAAAAGCAAGATAAGCGGAACATGGACTGATGTTCCGTGAGAGCAGGAATTTTGTGCTGCTTATACAATATAGATATCAACAGAAGACACTTAAAGTAATTACCAGCAGTAAACAAACAGAAATCAGAAATGTGTAACATCTGGAGTTTGAAAATCGCCAGAAAAGCAGGATAAACGGCACATGGACCGATGCTCTGTGAGGGCAGGAATCGATACCCATGAACAAAAGGATTTGTAGACAATGAAATGTGTAACGTGTGAGTTCGACTCTATGTATCATGGGAAATGATAGATGAATGTTCTCACGAGTGTTGTGTCGTTTATGCAAAAATGAAAGATAAGGAATGACTGGTAGACGGGCATTCCAAAGATACAGTTGTAATGGAAATGGAACATTTGACAAGACAGTGAAGAATAAAGGATTGTAAAAGTATGAAGCGGAAACATGACAGAGACAAGTGGCTGTGGGACAGGATTGATGAAGACTTGATGGCTATGGCGGATGAGAGAGAAAAGCTGCTTATGGAATCAGAAGAGCTTCAGAATATAAAAGCGCCAGAGGGGATGCTGGAAAATATTCATAGAGAACTTGAGATACGTAACGGCGCTGTGCGGAGAATCCGGATTCGCCGTCGTGTGGTTATTGCGGTGGCAGCAGTTATGGTAGCCAGCGTTGGATTTGGGTTGATGGGTTATGGTAACAGGGTGTATGAGCCGGAGGTTATAGAGAGAGAAGTTGGGGATGATACTACAACAAAAGTGAATAATTCGGAGGCTAAGCCAAGAGAATACGATGAGGAAGAGGTTTGTCAGGAAATACAGGAAAAATTAGGTGTGGTTCCTGTAAAGCTTGGTTATCAACCAAAAGGGATGTACTTGGCGAACTATTGGATTAAAGAAGAACCAAGAGAGGCAATTGTAAAATACAGTGTAGAAGAAGATTTTGTGCATATTTATATTAGCAAAGACTATAAAGAATCAAGTGTTAATTATGAGACCGATGGAGAAGAACGGGATACCTTGATTATAGATTCGAATAGATTAGAGATAAAGGTTTTTGAATATGAATACGAAGCTGAAGATTCATCAAAAATAGCGTATTATATATCTTCTTTTAAATATTTAAATACCTATTATTCAATTCATGGGAAAATTGAATATGATGAGTTTATAAAAATTTTAGAAAATATTTTGATAAAAAATGTTTAAAGTTGTCAAAAAAAGTATTGTGAATCGTTCCTTTATTGTAGGTCTACAAAATTCTTACAGAAAGGAGGCGAAGGATATGAGAAGGTGGAAGGCAAAGAGTATGTTTGCTCTGGTTGGGCTGATGCTACTTGGTAGTAGTCTGACGGTCTATGCGGAAGAAGAGGAAATGGCAGGATATCATGTCTATGAGACTCAGGAAGATGAGACATCTGATACTTGGTATGGGATTGCCCGGGGAGCTTATCTTCAGGCAGCAGTGGCCAAACTGACACATGGCAAGACCGGATATGCAGTCTGCTCTGGTACGACGTTTGCACATACAGATTGTGAAGAATTGTATGTGCGTATCTATCTGGATCAGAGTGATGACGGGATCAGTGGTTGGGGTACCATTGACTACTGGACTGGCAGAGCATATAATGATTCAGTTGCTACAGTAGATAGTGGCTACTATGAGATCACTCGTGACAAGTATTACAGTGTAAAAGGTGGTCACTCTGTGTTTGAAGGCGACAAAGTCGAGACTACAACCACATGCACGGACGCTCTTTATTTTGACTGATCACCAAAACAGAAGAGTGAAAACGTATCCAAACATTGCATGTTAACCACATGTAAAACACGCACATACCATTAATCTGCAGTTGATGGCTGTGCGTCCCACAACATCAAAACTCTGCAAGGCCGCAACGTAACTGTCTTGCAGGCAACACAAACCGATGCAATATAAAATCTTCATTCCCCTCGAGATTTTTAAAGATGAACGGAATAACAGATGGTCAAATGGTTTTTAAACAATTACAACTGAATATAGGAAAGGGATTCAGACCGAATCCCAAAATACAAAAGAACTAAACTTGTAACTTACAAACCAAACTGTACCCAAAGTACAGGGATAAGCATACGAGCGAAGTTTCTAAACAACAACATCCATTCAAAAAAGGGCATCCCCAGGTCTACATGACCTGGGGATGCCCTTTTCAGTACATGATAGATCAACATCCTGAACTTCAGAAAATACCACATTAAATGAACAGGTAAGAAAGTGAGTGGCTCTACAGTTTCGAAGTATACTTATCCCAATCAGCCAATGGGACTCTCAGCGCTTCCATAGCCTGCTCTGCTGTCAATTTCATCGTATCCATCAGATTTTTGATGGAGGAAAGAATGGCGTGCTCCATGCCTTTTTCCATGCCTTTTTCCATGCCCTTTTCTATGCCTTTTTCCATTCCTTCTTCCATCCCTTTTTGTCTGCCCTCTGCCAATGCCTCATTAATCTCTTCTTTCATCAAATCTCTTAATGCTTCGCACATGTTCCTGTCCCTCCTGATTTTCTCATATAACTCCTTATTAGCGGCTATGCTTACCTGCAGAACCGCCTCTGCATTGTTCTTGTCAGATGGCTTTGTCAGCTGCTTCACCTCTGTCAGGAAAGCCCGTATATCCGCTTCTTTTGCATTTCTGGATAGAATACGCAGGCTGTTGTGCGTATCCCCGCGCAGACAGCCGGTTACTACGATCTGAGTATCAAACAACACATTCCCACGGACATACCAGATTCCGGGATACGCTTCTTCTAGTGTGCTTCCACTTTTCTTCAGCGTCTCCAGCAGCTTCCGCGGGAAATTCTCGCGGAAAATCGACAGTGTTAGTTCCCCGGCGGGAATCTGATCCACATGTTCTCCCAGGCCTTTATACAGACAGGCATAACCTATGGTCTTATAGTAATCATCAATCGAAAGTCCGTCCTCTGGACTCTTGTATTCCACTATATTGTATTTTTTGAATATATGTCCGATCTCATTCTCAATAGGTGTATTAGACAGTTTTTTGATGATCAGCAGATCCATCCGCAGCGGTTCCTTGCTCAGACTATATTCCCTTAGAAATTCCAGTTCCTCTCTGTTTGAGATCAGTTCAATCTCCGCTGCGCCGCAGAAGCCCGGATGCCACTGAACTTCTGTTTTCTCCATTTCATATGCCATTGGCGATGTATCCCCTTTCTGTTTCTTGTATTTCTTCTGTACATTACCCTTTTGTCATGGGATTCATCTGCCGTTAGCTTTCTTTTGTAAATATCAGTATATACGAAATCCTGCCGGATAGCAAGAATCTTCAAATTTACATCTGTCAGTTCATAAGTGTTATGTTGCTTTTCACTCCCGCTTCTACAGTAACATTCTATAAACAAGTTCGTTTTTTCTGTAAAAAGTGCTAAAAATGTCCTGATACTGTATTCAATCAGTTTTAAAGTATGATCGGATACAGTACCAGGACAGTCTCTTTTTTGTCCGGCAACGGTTCAGAACGCATAGATTCTACAGGACTGGTTATGCCTGAGCAGTTTTCAGCTGCTTTAATGCTTTGGCGAGTTGGTCAGGACATGACGTGGGACGCATTCCGCAGGTGGTTCCTTCCAGTTTTCTGATGACCTCGTCTGCGTTCATGCCGACGACGAGTTTGGAGATTCCTGCTGTAT
>CAMWMT010000015.1 GCA_947175375.1 uncultured Clostridiaceae bacterium
TATAGTAAAAAACACCACTATTAAACTCATCACGACACTCAACATAAACACCAACCACCACATTCTCTAATATTTTATTGCAATTTGAGGGCATTTACGATATATTTAGGGCAGAAATAAAGAAAGCAAAAGGAGGAACAATGAAATGAGCAAGGTTTCTGAGATGACCCGGGAAAGCTGGATCATGAGTACATTTCCTGAGTGGGGTACCTGGCTGGTCGAAGATATTGAAAATGAAGTAGTCGAGCCGGGTAATGTAGCAATGTGGTGGCTGGGATGTACCGGCGTGTGGTTTAAGACTCCGGGAGGAGCAAATATTACAATTGACCTGTGGTGCGGCAATGGAAAACGTACGCACGGCGACGGCAAGATGAAAGTCGGACACCAGATGGCGAATATGTGCGGCGGGCGTGCTATGCAGCCTAACCTGCGTAATGTACCATTCGTGATCGATCCTTTCGCGTTCAAACAGGTGGATGCGGTGCTCGCAACCCATTATCATCAGGATCACATGTCTGCGGAATGGGCAGCCCATGTACTGCAGAGTAAGATGACCACAACAGACGAGAATGGAAAGGAGATTCCGGTACCGTTCATCGGACCAAAGAAGTCCGTAGAGACGTGGGTGAAATGGGGCGTCCCGGAAGACCGCTGTGTGACTGTGAAGCCGGGAGATGTGATTAAGATCAAAGATATCGAGATCGTATGCCTCGACAGCTTTGACCGTACCTGTATCGTTACCACGGATAAGACCGGACCGGATCGTGAGGAACTGACCGGCGTGTGCCCGACGGACATGGATGAGAAGGCAGTCAATTATCTGGTAAAGACACCGGGCGGCAACATCTATCATTCAGGAGATTCACATTTCTCGATCTACTTTGCAAAACATGGCAAGGATCATGACATTGATGTGGCATTCGGATCTTTTGGCGAGAACCCCATCGGCATGCAGGATAAGATGACTTCCATCGACGTTCTGCGCAGGGCTGAGAATCTGCAGTGTAAAGTTGTCGATCCGATCCACTGGGATGTATGGACCAATTTCCAGGCGGATTGTGAAGAGATCAAGCTTCTGTATGATTTTAAGAAAGACCGCAATGAGTACAAGTTCCATCCATTCTTCTGGCAGGTTGGCGGCAAATATGTATATCCGCAGGATAAAGACAAGATCTACTACCATCACCGCAGAGGTTTTGAGGATTGCTTTGAAGCTCCACAGAACATCCCATACAGGTCCTGCCTGTAAGAAAAGAAAGGGGGAGGCTTTATGTCTACTGTATTACAGACGATCGTTGAAAAGAAACATTATCGTTTTATTGACGGCGAGGGAGTTACTTGGCAGGATGCGATTCGCTTAAGTGCGGAGTCCCTGGTCGCAGACGGTAGTGTAGATGCTGATTATTATAAACAGATCGTTGCATGTGTTGAGAAATACGGGCCTTATGTAGTGTTTGAACATAATGTGGCTATGCCTCATACACAGGAAAATGCAACCGGCGCCCATAAGACCGGGATCGGCTTCATGGTATCAGAAAAGATGATCGATTTTGGTGAGGATGAGGATGGGGAGAAGAAAGAAGCAAATCTCTTCTTTACTCTTTCTTCTACGAATCCTGACGAACATATGAATAATATTCAGCAGCTTTCCGCGATTTTTATGAATGATGCGCTTCTGGATGCGCTGGCAGCAGCCAGGACGCCGGAAGAGATTCTGGAAGCAGAGAAAAAGTACCCATGCGAAGAAGAGTTTTAAGAAACCGTTGTATGGCTGAAAAAGGAGAGAGATTATGGTAGTATTGGATATATTAAATGCAGTATGGACCTTTTTTGCGACTTATGTTCTGCAGAAGGCTCCGTATATGGTAGGTTTTCTGACTCTGCTGGGCTATTGTCTGATGGGGAAAAAGTGGTATGATACCCTTGCCGGAACCTTGAAGGCGATCATTGGTATGCTGATCCTGAATGCGGGTTCTAGCGGACTGACCAGCACGTTCCGTCCGATTCTTGCGGGACTGAAAGACCGTTTCAATCTGACCGCATGCGTGATCGACCCATATTATGGGCAGAATGCGGTAACGGCAGGTGTGGAAGAAGTCTTTGGAAAAGGCTTTTCACAGGCGATGACACTTCTTCTGATCGCGTTCATCGTGAATATCGTGCTGGTTCGCTTTAACAAGCTTACCAAATGTCGTGCTCTGTTTACTACAGGCCATGTACAGGTGCAGCAGGCAGCGACTGCTTACTGGCTGATTATGTTCGCACTGCCGGGACTTTTGTCCAACAATGTGGCGCTGATGGTAGTCATGGCTGTGATTCTTGGTGCTTACTGGGCAGTAGGTGCGAACCTGACCATCAAGCCGATGCAGGAGCTGAGCGAAGGCGCGGGCTTTGCCATCGCACACCAGCAGATGTTTGGTATCCGTCTTGCATATTTCCTGTCTGACAAGCTATTTGGCGATCAGGGTGGAAAACGTAAAGTGAAAAAAGTCGGAGAGATGGAGATGCCGGGCTTCTTCTCGATCTTCAATGAAAATATGGTATGTACCGCAATCCTGATGACGGTATTCTTTGGTATCATCATGGCGATTATCGGCAAGCCGTTCTTCGTGGAGACTGGTGCGACTACAGAGACAGAAAACTTTGCATATTACTGCTTCAATACGTCTCTGAATTTTGCAGTCTATCTGGCAATCCTGCAGCTTGGTGTCCGTACGTTCGTAACAGAGCTGACTGCTTCCTTCCAGGGTATTGCAGATAAGTTGCTTCCGTCCTCTATTCCTGGCGTTGACTGTGCAGTCTGCTTCGGTTTTGGTGATTCCAATGCGGTTACTTTCGGATTCCTTGCTGGTCTTGTAGGACAGATCGTTGCGATCCTTGCGCTGATCGTGATGGGTTCCCCGACGATCATCATCTGTGGTTTCGTGCCGGTATTCTTCGACAATGCGACCATGGGTCTGGTAGCCAACGAAAAGGGCGGCCTGAAGGCGTGCCTGATCATTCCATTCATTGCAGGCCTTGTGCAGGTCTTTGGTGCGGCGCTGATCGCAGGCTGGGTAGGACTGGCAGAATACGGCGGATATCTTGGCATGTTTGACTGGGATACCGTATGGCCGATCTTCACGGTGCTCATGCGTTATGCAGGATACATTGGTGTTGCAGTGGTTGTGCTCGTACTGCTGGCAATTCCGCAGATCGAATACCGCATGGATCCGGAAGGCTATTTCCTGATTACGGAAGATTACGACGCTTATGTGGAACATAAGGCAAAAAGGGCTGCGGCAAATTAAGGTTAAAATAAAAATTATATAAATAAAGGAGACAATATTATGGCTAAACTTGATGGAAAGAAACTTTTGGCTTGCTGCGCGAACGGCGCAGGCTCTTCTCTGATGATGGAGAATGCGATCAAAAAGGTAATGACAAAATACGGGATCAAACCGTCAGAGCTGCGTCACTGCCCGGTATCGGAAGGCAAGACTGCTGCCCGTAACTATGATGTGGTGTTCTGTGCGCGTACTTTTGTAAAGACCTTTGACGGAGTTGAGAAGAACGGCACAGTTCTGATCCCTCTGAAAAACGTAATGTCTGCGCAGGAGATTGAGGCAGCGCTGAAAGAAGCAGATCTGTTAGATTAAAAAAATAAAAAACGGTCCTGGGCAATATATAAACTTATATATTTCTCAGGGCCGTTTTTTTATTAGCTATGGGCAGAGTTTTTGATTGACGCGCAAAGGAGTTTAGGATAATATGATAAAAACAGTAATTTTTGATGTGGACAATACTTTGTACAGTTATACTGACGCCCACGAAGCAGCATTTGAAGCATTATCCATGTATGCGGATAAAAAATTAGGACTGTCCAGGGATGTTTTTGAATGTCTGCACAAAAAGACGGAAGATACGTTGAGAGAGTATATGGGCAATGTGGCTGCACTGCATAATCGTTGTATCCGGTATCAGATCATGTTGGAAAGCCAGGGGCTGCCGTTGTATCCGCACGTGCTGGAGATGAATGATCTTTACTGGGATATCCTGTTGAAAGCGGCAGTTCCATCTCCTGGTGTTCCGGAAGCATTAAAGAGATTAAAAAGGCAGGGAATCCATATTGGAATCGGAACTGATATGACGGCAAGGATGCAGTTCAAAAAGCTTGCGGTACTTGGCCTGCTTTCTCATATTGATTTTCTTGTGTCCAGTGAAGAGGCGGGAGCAGAAAAGCCGGAGAAGGCATTTTTTGCGCGTTGTTTGGATAAGGCAGGAGTTCCGGGACAGGAGTGCCTGTTCGTGGGGGACAGCCTGAAAAAAGATGTTTACGGGGCAATGAATGCAGGGCTGAGAGCAGCATGGTATTGTCCCAAAGGAGATCCGGCACAGACGGATGTGCTGATGATCACGGATATGGCGCAGCTGCCGCAGACGGTATCGGCGCTGTAAGCTGCCGGAAAACGTTAAAGGAGCTTTGTTATTATATGAAAAACAACCGAAAAGCTGTTGATGAACGTCATTTGAAGATCCTGCATATGATTCGGGAACGCGGTGAGGTGAAAGTGGAGGAGCTGGCGAAGATCTTTCAGATTTCACCCATGACAGTCAGGCGGGATATGCAGTATCTGGAGGAGGAAAAGCTGATCTCCCGTATCCATGGAGGAGCGGTTTCGCTGGAAAAAGCCAATATGCTGCTCTCCCAGGATGAGAAGATCGCCATATGCAGAGACCGGATATCGGAATATGCATCCCGTTTTATTGACGACGGCGATACTTTGTTTATTAATGGAAGCAGGACTGCCCTGAACATGTTGAAATACGCAGGAGATAAAAAGGTGCTTGTGTATACGAATAACTGCTGGGGGATGGGAGAGAAATATCCGGATGAGGTGACGATTCGTTTTACCGGAGGAGAAGTGCGCAGCAATGTGATGGTCGGTGAGTATGTGATGAGGAATCTGCTGGCCATGACTGCGGACAAGACATTCCTGGGATGTGCGGCTGTCTATGATGACGGAGAGTTCCGGTATGATATTCCTACGGAGATCGGTATTAATGAAGCCATGCTCTCCCGGACGACAAAGGGGATCTATATATTGGCGGACCATACGAAGATCAAGAAACGCGAGTCGCAGGAAAATATCTATGGGAGCTGCGCTTATGACCAGCCCTGCACTCTCATAACAGATGATCAGGCAAATATGACAGTTATCAATCAGCTTCGAAGATATGGGATTCATGTAATCATGGTTCCGACAAAATAATTTTATATGTTTTACGAGGCAAATTGATATGACAGATATATCACAGTTATTTATGTATATTCCCGGAATCATCATTTTTCTGGTTGGTTCCGGCCAAGTAAGAAGCTGGCTTCAGATGCATCGGGCTGAGTTCTGTACAGACGCATCTGTGGTCAGCTGTAAACATGTAGTGAAAAAGGATAAAAAGGACAGGGAAGTCTACAATTATTATGACGTGGTCGTGGCCTATTGTAATCCTAAAACAAAGCATCAGGAGCGGCTGGCTGTTAAATCTCCGACGGAATATGCGCTGGCGCAGCCGGTTCGGATGTATAAAGCAAAAGGCAGCGAAAAGCCGGTGCTTGCTGAATATGAGAATGAGTTTTTGTTCCATCCATGGGTGACCATGCTCGGAGGAGCGCTCCTGATTCTTCTTGCCCTGGAAGAGAACCAGGGAAAAGAAATACAGGCGATGCTCTGTCTATCGGCTATTTTTATTGGTGCAGGTCTGAACCTGGTCTTGAATTATAGATCGCTTAAAAGGCGTGGCCTTCAACCGGTCGACGCCATGATCACGGAGATCTACACACGTCAGATATCCAAGGCGACGAAGATACTGAAAGGTGAGAAATATACGTATTACCCTGTTGTCAGGTATGAGTTGAACGGAAAAGAATACATCCGTCGCTGTAATATCAACTCCAGCGGATCGAATACGTTTAAGACAGGCGAGCATATGACGCTTTATTATGATGCGCAGTCACAGACAGTGCTGGAGAAACATGCAAGAGCAGGCGCGGCTGTGATCGGAATTCTTCTGGTGCTGATTGGTATTCTTGCAGGAGCTAGTATCCTGTCGGTTCTTATGTAGCGGTAGCAGTTTTCTTGCTTTGCTATGGTTCAGGTTCATAAAAGATAACCAGAAGGATTCTGAAAACACTGTAGAAAAAAGGAAGGGACTATGGTATAATATTACCATATGCAGGTTATTAACAATAAGAACAGGTATTTGAATGCTTCTGTTATCGTGCAGAAAGCAGCAAATACCAGACAAGGAGGGTATTATGTCAACACCACATAACGCAGCGAAGATGGGAGATATTGCAGAGACTGTATTACTGCCGGGAGATCCGCTCCGGGCAAAGGTGATTGCGGACAATTTTCTGACAGATGCGGTACAGTTTAACACGGTTCGGAACATGTTCGGGTATACCGGAACCTATGAAGGGAAACGGGTGTCGGTCATGGGGACTGGTATGGGTTGTGCGTCCATCGGTATCTACTCTTATGAGTTGATCCATATGTATGGAGTAAAGAATCTGATCCGTATCGGTTCTTGCGGAGGCATGCAGGAGTATGTGAAACTGGGGGACATCGTGATGGCAGCAGGTGCCAGCACAGATACTAATTACGCGCATCAGTATCATCTGCCGGGCAGCTTTTCCGCAGTGGCATCTTTCGATCTTCTGAGTAAGGCTGTGGAGGAAGCAGAGAAGAATCAGTTCCCGTATATCGTGGGGAATGTGCTTTCTTCTGATATTTTCTATAATGAGACGCCGGAGTGGAAGGACTGGGCGAAGATGGGCGTTCTGGCAGCAGAGATGGAGAGTTTTGCCCTGTACTGTAATGCAGCACGTGCCGGAGTCCGGGCACTTGGAATCTTCACGGTATCTGATTCCATGGTATCGCAGGAAGAGATGTCCGCAGAAGAGCGTCAGAATGGCTTTACCAATATGATGAAAGTGGCTCTGGGAGTCGCTGTACAGTTATGAAAAAAGCCTGGGAACTGGCAGGAGAGCTGTACTGGAATGCAAAGCCGGTAGTGCTCTCTGAGGAAGATCAGACCTGGACGGCTAATCTGGAGACGCAGAGGTTTTATGACCAGATCTTAAGTCTGGACTGGGAGAGCCATGTGCCGGGGTCCGGTGCGCCGGAGCGGATCATGGTGGCTGCGGTGCAGGCACTGGAAAACCGGGGTTATCAGGCAGGGGACCGCGCTTACGAACTTCTGGAGGAAGGGATACAGGCCCACAGAGACGGAGATTACGTAAAACTTCATGAGATATCTGCAGAGCTTCGCTATGAGCTGGCACATGCCAAAAAGGATGAAACATCTGATTACTGGAGCTATGGACAGTATACGTCTTTTGAACAGTACGAAAAAGAGGTGCAGTTTCCGCAAAAGATTCCGGTGGACGTTGAAGCGCCGAAATTCCGGGACAGGTTGAAGGCGGCGTGGCTGTCACAGATGATCGGAGCGGCCATGGGTACCATGGTAGAGGGCTATACTTCTCAGAATCTGTATGAGGCGTTCGGTGAAGTGTATGAATATCTGCGGGAGCCGAATACGTATAACGATGACATTACCTATGAGCTGGCGTTTCTGGATGCATTTTCCAGATCCGGCTACGAAGTGACTTCGAAGGAGATCGCCCTGTCCTGGGCGGGGCTCGTGCCCTGCGGCTGGTCGGCGGAAGAGATTGCCCTTCGAAATATCAAAAGCGGAATTCTGCCGCCTGAGAGCGGAACTTTTCATAATCCTTTCTGTGAGTGGATCGGCGCTCAGATGAAGGGCGGTATCTGCGGTATGGCAGCTCCCGGCGATGCATATCTGGCGGCTCGGCTTGCCTGGGCGGACGGAGAAGTGGCGCATGCGAATAACGGCATCCTGGGCGAGGTTTTCAATGCGGTGCTGACTTCCCTTGCCTTTACGGAACCGGATGTGCGCACACTGTTGCGCCGTGCGATTGACCTGATTCCGACAGACAGCGAATACCATTCCGTGATCTCCTTTGCCTGGGAGTGCTGTGAGCGGTACGAAGACTGGCATCAGGCGTTGGCCGACTGTCAGGAAAGATATAAAAAATACAACTGGATTCATGCCTATCCCAATGCCTGCTGTGAAGTGATCGCGCTTTACTATGGGAACGGCGATTATACAGAGACGCTCCATATCGTGACTATGTGCGGTGTGGATGCGGACTGCAACGCAGGCATGATCATGCCGATTCCGGCAATTCAACAGGGAATGCGTATCATTCCAGAGAAGCTGGCCCATCCGGCGTTTCACGAGCTGATCACTTATATGAGGGGGATGAGCAGGATGACACTGGACGAGCTGGTGGACGATACTTTAAATAGCATAAAACATGCGAAACACAAGGAGGAAGTCTAATATGATGAAAAAAGTATTAGCAATGCTGCTGGCATCAGCCATGGTCGTATCCATGACAGCCTGCGGCGGAAACAGCAACTCAGACACAAAAGAACCGGCTGCAGAGGACAGCACGGAAGCACCAGCAGAGAGTGACGGAGCGGCAGCGCCATCCGGCGATACCTATCGTGCAGCGCTTCTTCTGAACGGAACGCTTGGAGACAAGTCTTTCTATGATTCCGCGAACGAAGGTCTGACCAGACTCCGCGACGAGCTTGGCGCAGATGTGTTTGACTTCAAAGTAGAGCAGATGGGTGGAACGGCTGCAGATGAGTCCAAATGGGAGCCGACCCTTCTGGATTACTGTGATTCCGGTGAGTATGACGTCATCATCATGGGAACCTGGCAGATGGCAGATCCGCTGGCAAAAGCAGCGGAAGATTATCCGGATCAGAAGTTCATGTTCTTTGACGAGCAGTTCGACTTCGCAGCAAACGGA
The DNA here is from genome assembly GCA_947175375.1 of uncultured Clostridiaceae bacterium. GTDB lineage: Bacteria > Bacillota > Clostridia > Lachnospirales > Lachnospiraceae > Hominiventricola. Next base: position 8,885 of record CAMWMT010000015.1, read on the forward strand.
GACCCGGACAATATCTACAACATTTTGTACAAGCAGAATGAGGTGTCCTATCTGATCGGTGCAGCAGCAGCTATGATGACGACTGACGAGACAATCGAAGGAATCGATCCTTCCACGAAGAAGATTGGTTTCTTGGGCGGCATGGATAATGCAGTTATCAATGACTTCCTGAAAGGTTATCAGCAGGGAGCAAAAGACACGGATCCGGATGTTGAAGTGGTTATCGGCTGGGTAGGTGACTTTGTGGATTCCACCAAAGGAAAGGATATTGCCCTTGGACAGTATCAGAGCGGCGTAGATGTAGGATATAATGTAGCTGGTAATGCAGGACTTGGACAGATTGAGGCAGCTGGTGATACGAATCTGTATGCGTTTGGTGTGGATTCTGACCAGGCGTCCCTGCTTCCGGATTACGCAGACCGGATTCCTACTTCTGCACTGAAGAATGTAGGTAATTCCCTGTATCGTGCGATCAAGATGGATCTGGAAGGCACCCTGGCTTATGGCACGACCGAGGTACTTGGTTTTGCAGAGGGTGGCGTAGAGATCGTGAAAGATGCACATTATGAAGAGATGCTTCCGGAGAATATCCGTACCAAGCTGGATGAGCTGGAACAGGATATTATCGATGGCAAGATCGTAGTAGAGAGCGCGATCGAAAGATAAAAGAGGCGGTCATACAGATTGTCAGACGGACGGATGCCCTGCGGGAAGCCGCAGGGTATCGTCCTATGCACAGGCCCGCATATGGAAGTTTGCTGCTAACGCAGCATGCGGGCCGTGCGCGAGTAGGGAGAAAATCTTCCCTACTCGATTATACTAAGGATGCGCGGCTGCAGAAGTCTGCGGCCTGCTGGATCCGGAGAAGGGAGAGGTGGCCTGCTTGGAAAAAAATATTGTTTTACAGATGAATCACATCATGAAGATTTATTCCAACGGCGTTGTGGCGAATGAGGATGTGAGCATCGAACTGGAAAAGGGCGAGATCCATGCTTTGCTGGGTGAGAATGGTGCCGGAAAAAGTACCTTGATGAAAGTGCTTTTCGGAATTGAGAGTCCGGATGAAGGACAGATCCTTCTGAACGGGCAGGAGACTACGATCCGGTCTCCGCAGGATGCCATCAGCAAAGGGATCGGTATGGTGCATCAGCATTTTATGCTGGTTCCGTCTCTGACGGTAGCAGAGAATATTATCCTGGGGGTAGAACCAAAGAAAAAAGGTGTCTTCATCGATATGGAGAAAGCAATCTCCGTAGCGGAAGAAATTGCAAAAAAATATAATTTTGACATTGATGTCAGGGCAAAGGTAGAAGAGATCCCAGTCGGGATCAAACAGAAGGTAGAGATCCTGAAAGCGCTGTACCGCGGGGCAGACATTCTGATCCTGGATGAGCCGACGGCCGTACTGACGCCACAGGAGACTGATGAGCTGTTCGTACAGCTGGAAAAGCTTCGCGACAATGGACATACGATCATTTTCATTTCGCACAAGCTGGATGAGATCAAACGGATCTGTAACCGCGCTACGATCATGCGGAGCGGGCGCAGTATGGGTACGTATGAAGTGAAAGATATCTCTACCGAAGATATGTCCCGCTTGATGGTGGGCCGTGATGTGGTGCTGACCTTTGACAAGGAGAAGGCAAAACCCGCAGCTACATTATTAAAGGTACGGAATCTGGCCGTGCGCAACACGCAAGGGGTGCTGAAGGTGGATGATCTTTCCTTCGACCTGCGGGGCGGCGAGATCCTTGGAATCGCAGGAGTGGAAGGAAACGGCCAGTCGGAGCTGATCGATTCTCTGACCGGGCTGAATAAGAGCTATCAGGGGCAGATTACAGTGAAGGGTACTGACATCAAGGGCTGCAGTATCAAGGGGATCCGTGATCTGAAGGTGGCTCATATTCCTGAGGATCGTATGGTCAGCGGCTGTGCGGGAAATCTGAACATTCTGGAGAATCTGTTCTCCAATCAGTATACAGATCCGGAGTATTCCGGAAAGATGCTTTTAAAGACAAAGCGGATCCAGGAGCGTTCCAATGAATTGATCAGGGAATATCTGGTGAAATGTAAATCCTTCCGTCAGAACGTAGGCATGCTGTCCGGCGGAAATATTCAGAAAGTGATCGTGGCAAGGGAGTTTTCCACAGGACCGGATATTATCATTGCCAACCAGCCGACACGCGGTGTGGACGTGGGCGCGGCAGAATTCATCCGCAGGCGTCTGCTGGAATTCCGAAATGCAGGATGTGCGGTCATTCTGGTCTCAGCAGACCTGAATGAAGTATTTTCTCTGAGTGACCGTCTGGCAGTCATGTACAAAGGGAAATTCTCCGGCATGTTCACGGATGTGGAAGCAGTTACTGAGGAAGAACTGGGACAGTACATGCTGGGATTAAAACACCAGGCAGATCAGGAGGGTGTCATCTATGAATAGCGTAAAACGTTTTGATATGTTTCGTATGTTTTTTTCGGTACTAGTCGCTCTTTTGATCTCTTTTGTGATCATTTTCTTCGTCAGCGAAGAGCCGGTAACGGCGATCGTGACATTGATCACAGGGCCTTTGAAGAGTAAACGGAATATGGGAGATGTGGTCGTGGCCATGGTGCCGCTGATCTTTACAGGAACTGGTGTCTGTATCATGTTCTCTGCCAATCAGATCAATCTGGCGACGGAGGGCGGGTTCCATCTGGGCGGCCTGGTGGCGGCTGCTGTCGTATTGAAGATGGGACTTCCGGCGGGCTTAAGCCCTATTGTGGCAATTTGCATGGCAGCTCTGGTCGGGGCTGTATTCTGCGCGATTCCGGCAGTCATGAAGATCAAAACCGGATCTCCGGAGCTGGTATCTTCTCTGATGATCAACTATCTGTCTCTGTGGTTTTGTACGTTTATCCTGATGCATTTTTTGCAGGATCCGAGCGTTGGTTCCGCATCCTATAAGCTTCCGGCAGAATCAGAGCTTCCTACGCTTATCAAAGGAACAAATATTCATGCAGGGCTTCTGGTGGCGCTTCTGGTAGCGGTACTGGGCTATGTGTTCCTGTATAAGACCCGTACCGGGTATGAACTTCGTCTGACTGGTGAAAACGAGGCCTTTGCCCGTTATTCCGGTATCAATATTGTGAAAGTAATCCTGATCTCCCAGATGGTAGGTGGAGTGATCGCCGGCATGGGCGGTGGAGTGGAGCTTTTAAGCCCTATCTATTCCAGATTTTCCTGGGTTGGTCTTCTGGGCTATGGCTGGGATGCGATCATTATCTGTACACTGGCGAAGAAGAATCCGCTCTATACCCCTCTGGCTGCCCTGTTCCTGGCCTATCTTCGGACTGGCGCTTCCATCATGGCGCGTTATACGGATGTCACGCTGGAGATTGTACAGATCACACAGGGTATCATCATCCTTCTGGTGGTAGCAGAACAGTTCTTAAGCGGTATGAAACACCGTATGATCGCAAAGGAAGCAAAAGCATCCTTGAAAGAAGAGGAGGTGGCGTAAGATGTTGCAGAATTTACTAAGTCCTGAGTTTTTTAATGCGATTCTTCGTGCGACCACGCCGATTCTTTTTGCGTCCCTTGCCGCTTCCGTAGCGGCTAAATCCGGTATCACGAATATGGCGCTGGAAGGCATCATGCTTTTTGCAGCCCTGTTTGGCGTGGTTTTCTCTGCTATGACCGGGAATTTTGCAGGAGGACTTTTGCTGACTATGATAGCGGGCGGCCTGATCGGCCTGCTGCTGGCGTTCTTCGTGCTGAATCTGAAGACGGATGAGATTCTGGCGGCGATCGCCATCAACCTGATGGCCACAGGCGGAACAGTGCTTTTGATGCTGGCCATATCAGGAGACCGCGGTTCTTCCACCTCCATTGCCAGTGTATCGGCTCCAAGGATCGTGATTCCTCTGGTTGATAAGATTCCGTTCCTGGGACAGATCCTCTCGGGACAGAATCTGATGACTTATCTGTCGATCCTGGCAGTGGTTGTGATGCATCTTTTCCTCTATAAGACCCCACTGGGACTGAAGATCCGCGCGGTAGGAGAGAATAAGAACGCGGCGGAATCCGTGGGTATCAGCGCAAAGAAGATCCAGTATATTGCCCTGATCTTAAGTGGCGTGCTTGCCAGCATGGGCGGCTACTTCCTGTCCGGCGGTTATATGAACATGTTCACCAAGGACATGTCGGCAGGAAAAGGATACATCGCTCTGGCAGCCAGCGCCATGGGCGGAGATACACCGATCGGCGGATTCCTGGTGTCTCTTCTGTTTGGTGCGGCGCAGGCTCTGGCAAATATGATGCAGCTTACGGATATCCCGCATGAGCTGATTCAGATGGTACCGTATCTGACGACGCTTGTCGGACTTGGAATTTACAGTTATGCCGGAATGAAGAGAAGGCAGAGGCTGGCTGGAAAGTAAAGATTTACGCATAATGGTATGAACAAAAGGACGCCTGTCATGGTTGATGGAGAAAACTAACCATGCAGGTGTCCTTTTGACATGGATTTTGGAAACCTTTCAGACTTATGAAAACATTGGGAAAAAGAAAACAGAATGCATGGAATCGGTTGAAAGGAATCGTGTTTTGTTATAAACTGACATAAGGTAAATGAAAATCTCGACAGGAGGATATAGATATGAAGAAACCCGTACTTATTATCATGGCGGCAGGCATGGGAAGCCGCTACGGCGGACTCAAGCAGATCGATCCGGTAGATCAGGAAGGCCATATTATCATGGATTTTTCCATCTATGATGCGGTAAAGGCAGGATTTGAGAAGGTCATCTTTATCATTAAAAAGGAAAACGAATCAGATTTTAGAGAGAAGATCGGCAGGCGGATGGAGCAAAAGATCGACGTGGAATATGTATTCCAGGATATTGAAAATCTGCCGGAGGGCTTTCAGGTGCCGGAGGGCAGGGTGAAGCCCTGGGGAACGGGACACGCGGTACTGTCCTGTCTGCCGGTGGTTGACGGACCGTTCGCTGTGATCAATGCAGATGATTATTATGGAAGCCAGGCGTTCCAGATGATCTATGATTTTCTGTCGACACAGGAGGACACGGACAGATATCAGTACACAATGGTGGGGTATCTTCTGGAGAATACGCTGACTGAGAACGGCCATGTGGCGCGTGGAGTCTGCGAGACAGATGAGAACGACAAGCTGACTGCCATCACTGAACGAACCCGTATCGAGAAGCGCGGAGACGGTCCGGCTTATACAGAGGATGACGGGAAGACTTGGAACGCACTTCCGAAGGATACCGTTGTGTCCATGAACATGTGGGGATTTACGAAGAGCATGATGGCAGAGCTGCAGGGACGGTTTGCGGGATTTCTGGAGGAAAACCTGCAGAAGAATCCTCAGAAATGTGAATATTTCCTGCCCTTCGTGGTGGATGAGCTGATCCAGGAAGGAAAGGCAGAAGTGACTGTCTTAAAATCCCGTGACCGGTGGTATGGAGTTACGTACAAAGAGGATAAGCCGGTCGTTGTAAAAGCGGTTCAGTCACTGAAGGACCAGGGGCTTTATCTGCAGAAATTGTGGGAATAGAAGGAGAAAGAGATCATGCGTGAAATAGAAGTAAGCCGGATCACGGATGTGATAGAGCGCCTCTGTATCGAGGCGAACGAGCATCTGCCGGAGGATGTCAAATGTGCGATCCAAAGCTGCCGCGCCTGTGAGGACGGAGAGATCGCCAGAAATGTGTTGGACAATATCATTGAGAATTATGAAATTGCCGATCGGGAGCATGTACCGGTCTGTCAGGACACGGGAATGGCATGTGTATTTCTAGAGATCGGACAGGACGTCCATCTGATCGGGGGTGATCTGACGGATGCGGTAAATGAAGGGGTTCGAAGAGGATATGAGAAAGGATACCTCAGGAAATCCGTGGTAAAAGATCCGGTGCGCCGTGGGAATACCGGTGACAACACGCCGGCCATGCTCTATACGGAGATCGTGCCGGGAGAACAGGTAAGCATCACTGTAGGGCCGAAGGGCTTCGGGAGCGAAAATATGAGTGCCATCCGGATGTTCAAGCCATCTGCGGGACTGCAGGGAATCAAGGACTTCATCATTGAGACAGTGGAAACAGCAGGCCCCAATCCCTGTCCGCCCATGGTCGTGGGCGTGGGAATTGGCGGAACCTTTGACAAAGCGGCATTGTTGGCAAAAAAAGCACTCATGCGTCCCCTGGATTCTTCAAATCCGGACCCGTTCTATGCAGAGCTGGAAGAAGAGATGTTAAAGAAGATCAATGAACTGGGAATCGGACCTCAGGGCTTTGGCGGCAGGACCACAGCCATTGGGCTGAACATTGAGACACTTCCGACCCACATTGCAGGGATGCCTTGTGCCATCAATATCAGCTGCCATGTGACCAGGCATAAGACGGAGGTGATCTGAGATGGAAAGACATATTACGCTGCCGCTGACCAAAGAGCTGGCAGAAACGCTTCATGCAGGAGACACGGTTTATCTGACTGGAACGATCTATACCTCTCGCGACGCGGGGCACAAGAGGATGTGCGAGACGCTTGCCAGAGGAGAGGAGCTTCCCTTTGACCCGAAGGATGCGACGATCTACTATGTAGGACCGACCCCCGCAAAGCCGGGACAGGTCATTGGTTCCGCGGGACCGACTACCAGCGGACGCATGGACGCCTATGCGCCAACGATGATGTCTGTGGGTGCCAGAGGCATGATCGGAAAGGGCGCACGGCTGCCGGAGGTGGTCGAGGCCATGAAGAAATACAGTGGAGTTTATTTTGGAGCGATCGGGGGCGCTGGCGCGCTGCTGGCAAAATGCATTAAGAAGGCGGAGCTGGTCGCTTATGAAGATCTCGGTGCCGAAGCCCTGCGGAAGCTGTATGTAGAGGAAATGCCGCTGGTCGTGATCATCGACAGTGAGGGCAGAAATCTCTATGAAGAAGGAAGGGCAGCCTATCTGGCATCACAAAAAAGTTGACACCAATTTCCGAACGGAGTATGATGGAGAATGACAAGTCATCGCAGACATCATTTATTGAGGAGCAGGTTCTGCAGATATATGCAGGCAGTTTCTCCGACTGACGGCCAGGGCCGGCAGAAAGAAATACGTACGAAAGGAAGCAAGTGTGATGGAGAAGAAGAATATTGACTGGGGCAATCTTGGATTTGGCTATATGCCGACGGACAAAAGATATGTTGCCAACTATAAGAATGGGGCATGGGATGAAGGGACTTTAAGTGATGACCCGATGATCACCATGAGCGAGTGTGCCTGTGTGCTGCAGTATGCACAGACCTGTTTTGAAGGAATCAAGGCATATACGACAGAAGACGGCAGGATCGTAACCTTCCGTCCGGACCTGAATGCAAAACGTATGGCGGATTCTGCCAGAAGGCTTCAGATGCCTGTTTTCCCGGAAGACCGTTTTGTGGAAGCAGTCGTGGAGACGGTAAAGGCAAATGCTGCATATGTGCCTCCTTATGGAAGCGGCGCGACTTTATATATCCGTCCATTCATGTTTGGTATTGATTCCGTGATCGGTGTAAAGCCGGCAACAGAATATCAGTTCCGTATATTTACGACGCCGGTGGGTCCGTATTTTAAAGGCGGCGCGAAGCCGATCACGATCCGCGTATCAGATGTGGACCGTGCAGCGCCTCACGGGACCGGAGATATCAAGGCCGGACTTAATTATGCCATGAGCCTTTACAA